>NZ_DLSO01000007.1:0-57395 GCF_002500165.1 Gordonia sp. UBA7860
CGACGCCAAGACCGGCGAAGTACTCGCGATGGCCAACGACGGCACCTTCAACGCGTCCAAGCCGCTGTCGGAACAAACGAAGGCCGAACTCGGCAACCCGGCCGTCACCTCGCCGTTCGAGCCGGGTTCGGTGAACAAGATCGTCACCGCCTCGGCCGCAGTCGAATACGGGCTGACCACGCCGAGCGAGGTGTTGCAGGTGCCCGGCAGCATCAACATGGCCGGAGTCACCGTGAACGACGCGTGGTCGCACGGCGTCGAGCCCTACACCACGGCGGGAATCTTCAGTAAGTCGTCCAACGTCGGAACCCTGATGCTGGCCAAGCGCGTCGGTGAACAACGATTCGCCGACATGGTCAAGCGTTTCGGGCTCGGGCAGCGGACCGGCGTCGGACTTCCGGCGGAGAGCGGTGGAGCGGTTCCCGCTCTGAGTCAGTGGTCGGGTGGTTCGTTTGCCAATCTGCCCATCGGGCAGGGTCTTTCGATGTCGCTCTTGCAGATGACGGCGATGTATCAGGCGATCGCCAACGACGGGCTCCGCGTGCCACCGCGCATTCTCGAGTCCGAGCAGCACGACGGCGGGAAGGTCGAAGACGCCGATCGGCCCGCTGGTATCCGAGTGGTCAGTCCGCAGACCGCGCACACGGTCCGCGACATGTTCCGCGGGGTGTTCCAGGAGGACCCGATGGGCGTGCAGTCGGGAACTGGCTACAAGGGCGCGGTCCCCGGCTACCAGATGTCGGGCAAGACGGGGACGGCCCAGCAAGTCGACCCGGCGTGCGGGTGCTACTCGAACTCGAGCTACAACATCACGTTCGCGGGCATTGCGCCCGCCGACAACCCACGCTTCGTGGTGGGCATCATGCTCGACAACCCCAAGCGGAGCTCCGACGGCAGCGGTGGACAGTCGGCGGCGCCGCTGTACGGAACGATCGCCTCGTGGATTTTACAGCGTCAGCAAGTGCCGCTGTCTCCTACACCCACGCCGTGGATCAAGCTCGAGGCGCGCTGATTTGCCGATGGGCGCGCCCTCACGAATTGCGCTGACGGTATCGTGAGTGCGTTCCGGAGAGTGGAGCATCCGCACACACCCGGGTTCGCGCCGCACCGGCACGAACACGCGACACCGATACCACTGCTGAGGGAGGCGATCGCATCATGGCGTCGAATCGCCGGTCCGCAGGACTGAACAGACCACTTCACGTCGAACCCACGGCCGTCTCCGTGCTCTCGACCGCCACCGGCGCACGCCTCGATCTGATCGGGACGGTGCCTGCCGACGCCGCCGTGTCCGGGGTGTCGTTGCGCGCGCAGGACATCGTCGCGGGCGACCTGTTCGCGGCGCTGCCGGGTGGCCGCACCCACGGTGCGCGGTTCGCGGCCGAAGCTCTCGAGCGGGGTGCGACGGCGATCCTCACCGACGCGGCCGGCCGCGCAGAACTCGGCCGGGTGCTTCCGCCCGACGCCGCGTGTGCGGTTCTCGTGCACGCCGACCCTCGCTCGGTCCTGGGCGGGGTGAGCTCACGGATCTACGGCAACCCATCGCAGCGCCTCAAGCTGATCGGCATCACCGGCACGTCCGGCAAGACGACGACGGCCTACATGGTCGAGGCCGCGATGATGGCTGCAGGCCACACCGTCGGATTGATCGGCACGGTCGAAACCCGCGTCGACGGTGTCGCTCAGGCGAGTGCTCTGACGACTCCCGAGGCGCCGACCCTGCAGGCGCTGCTGGCCGCGATGCTCGAGCGCGGCGTCGACGTCGTGGTCATGGAGGTGTCGAGTCACGCGTTGGCGCTGGGGCGCGTCGACGGAGCCCACTTCTCGATTGGCGCGTTCACCAATCTCTCGCAGGACCACCTCGACTTCCATCCGACGATGCGCGACTACTTCGAGGCCAAGTCACAACTGTTCGCGGCGGGATCACACACGCGGGCCGTGCGTTCGGTGGTGTGCGTCGACGACGACTGGGGTCGACGCATGCTCGACGTCGCGCGGCGAGGTGAGGCCATCGCGCCGATCACGGTCTCGACGACCGACATTCCGGCCGACTGGGATGCCGGACCGTCGACGATCGAATCCGACGGTGCACAACGCGTGGAGATCACCGACGCCGCCGGGATCGGCCACGATCTCACGCTTCGGCTGCCCGGCCGCTACAACGTCGCCAACGCCACGCTCGCGGTCGCGGTGGCGGTCGCAGCGGGTGTGCCCGTCACAACGGCGACGTCGGCGATCGCCGAGGTGTCGGTTCCCGGTCGGCTGCAGCGCATCGACAGGGGGCAGGACTTCCTCGCCATCGTCGACTACGCGCACAAACCGGGAGCGCTCGAAGCCGTGCTGGCCACCCTCGACGAGCAGGCGCGCGGACGCGTCGCCGTCGTCATCGGCGCAGGTGGCGACAGAGACAGCGCCAAGCGTCCACTGATGGGCGAGGTGGCCGCGCGTCGCGCAGACTTCGTCGTGATCACCGACGACAACCCGCGGACCGAGGACCCGGCCGCGATCCGCGCCGCTGTACTCGCGGGTGCGCACGCGGTGCCCGACAACGAGCGTCGAGAAGGCGTCGAGATCAGGGAGATCGGCGACCGCCGTAATGCGATTGAGACGGCTATCGCGTGGGCACGGCCCGGCGACATCGTGCTGGTGGCAGGTAAGGGCCACGAGGCAGGCCAGGAGATCGACGGCGTGAAGCACCCGTTCGACGACAGGGACGTCGTCGCCGAGGCGCTCGCGGGCGTCGTCGAGAACGCGTCGGGGGCCGCCCGATGAGTCCTGATGGTGGCCAAGAGGAACGACGCGTCGTCATCGTGCCTGCGGATGTGGAGACGGTGTCGCGTGCGATCCGCGAGCTCGTCTCCCGCGCACGGGATTCGTCTGAGCGTGTGCGCACCTGGGCGATCATCGGTGACATGGACACACGCGACGGTCTCACCGAGAACGAGCGCGTCGTCGAACACGACAGGGTCGGCCGACTCGCCGTGCGGCTCGCCGTCGACAAGACGCTGTGTGTCGGAGAGTCGCGCGCGGTCCGTGCTTTGCATCAGGGAGCCGTGATGGAGGGTTCCTGGGGCGACGAGGCGAGGTTGGTCGAGACGGTCGACGACGCGGCCGCGACGCTTGACACCGACGAGTGGCGCCCGGCGCCCGACGACATGGTGCTCGTCGCAGGCGTCGATCCGGCATTGGCTGATCTGGCGGCGGGATCGGGTACATGAGCTGCGTGGCCTGGATGGGGCTGGGGGAGATGACGAGACAGGAACGAGGAGAGCGACGAGTGACGGTCGGGCGAACTGAGGGAGGGATGCTGCGGTGACCCAGATCCTCATTGCGGGTGCCATCGCCGTTGCGGTGTCGATCCTGCTCACTCCGGTGCTCATCCGCGTGTTCTCCCGTCAGGGATTCGGGCAGGAGATCCGCGTCGAGGGGCCACAGAGCCACCAGACCAAGCGCGGCACCCCGTCGATGGGTGGCGTGGCCATCCTGATCGCGCTGTGGGCCGGCTACTTCGGGGCGCACATCGTCGGAGTGTTCACCCACGACGGGAACGGGCCGACAGCGTCCGGGCTGCTCGTCCTCGGTCTCGCGACCGCACTCGGCGGCGTCGGATTCCTCGACGACTTCATCAAGATCCGCAAGCACCGAAATCTGGGGCTCAACAAGACGGCCAAGTCGATCGGGCAGTTCCTCGCGGCGATTCTGTTCGGCGTGCTCGTCCTGGGCTTCCGCAACGACTCGGGCTACACGCCCGCGAGTCCGCATCTGTCCTACGTCCGCGACATCGACGCGATCTCGATGGTCTCCGTCGCGTTCGTGGTGTTCTGCTGGCTCGTCGTCGCGGCATGGTCGAATGCCGTCAACTTCACCGACGGCCTCGACGGTCTCGCCGCCGGGTCGATGGCGATGGTGCTGGGAACCTACGTGTTGGTGACGTTCTTCCAGTTCGTCAACGCCTGCTCGGGTGGCGCCAAGCCCGCCGCCGACATCCCTCGGGGCTGCTACCAGGTACGCGACCCGCTTGACCTCGCACTGATCGCGGTCGCCGGGGGCGGCGCGTGTCTCGGGTTCCTCTGGTGGAACGCGGCACCGGCCAAGATCTTCATGGGCGACACCGGTTCGTTGGCTCTCGGCGGTCTGCTCGCGGGACTGTCGATCACCACCCGCACCGAGCTTCTCGCGGTGGTCATCGGCGCGCTGTTCGTCGCTGAGATCATGTCGGTCGTCATCCAGATCGCGTTCTTCCGGACGACGGGTCGTCGCGTGTTCCGCATGGCGCCGTTCCATCACCACTTCGAACTCGGTGGCTGGGCGGAGACCACGGTGATCATCAGATTCTGGCTGCTCACAGCCATCGCGTGTGCGCTCGGGCTCTCGCTGTTCTACGGCGAGTTCCTCACGGTCAACGGCTGAGCGCGATGACCTCACCGTCGGAGCTGCATCTGAGCGGCAGACGCGTACTGGTCGCGGGCGCGGGCACAGCGGGGATGTCGGCGGCACGATTCCTCCTCGGCGTCGACGCCGAGGTCACGATCGCCGACGCGAGATTCGGTGGAGCCGAGAGGACGAGCGTTGTCGGGGCGGACGCCGCGCAGACCGCCGGTGCACGCCTCACCTCGATCGCCGATCTCCTCGCCGACGAGTCCTGGCCTGCGGCGACCGACCTCGTCATCGCTTCGCCGGGATTCTCGCCCACCAATCCACTGATGGTCGCCGCGGCCGAACACGAGATCCCCGTGTGGGGCGAGGTCGAGCTCGCGTGGCGGGTCGACCGTGCCGGACTGTTGGGCGCCCCGCGCACCTGGCTGGTCGTGACCGGAACCAATGGAAAGACGACGACGACGTCGATGTTGACCGACATCGTGATCGAGGGCGGTCGCGATGCCGCAGCGTGCGGCAACATCGGGTTGCCGGTGCTCGACGCGATGCAGACGCAACCGAGGGTCGACGTTCTGTGCGCCGAGCTGTCGTCGTTCCAGCTCCACTGGGCGCCGTCGATCACTCCCGACGCTGGTGTCGTGCTCAACATCGCCGACGATCACCTCGACTGGCACGGGTCGTTCGCCGCGTACGCGGCCGACAAGCAGATCGCGCTGCACGGCGACGTGGGTGTGGTCGGCCTCGACGACGCGGTCGCCGCGGATCTACCGGTGCCGGGACGGCGCGTCGGGTTCACCCTTGGCGAGCCCGCACCGGGTGAGCTCGGTGTCGTCGACGGCGAGCTGGTCGATCGGGCGTTCACGGCTGAGCAGGACGGCTCGTCCGGAGGTACTCCTCTGATCGCCGCCACGGCCATTCATCCCTCGGGTCCATCGGGAGTGTGCGACGCACTGGCCGCGGCAGCGTTGGCGCTGGCGATCGGCATCGCACCGTCGGCGATCGGGCGGTCGTTGAGCGCTTTTCGGCCCGCGGCACATCGGGGCGAGGTCGTCGTGACGATCGACGGCATCGACTTCGTCGACGATTCGAAAGCCACCAATCCGCACGCGGCTGCGGCGGCGATCGGTGCACACCGGCGCGTCGTGCTCATCGCTGGCGGGCTGTTGAAGGGCGCGTCGGTCGACGACATGATCACCGGCTCCGCGCATCGCCTGGCCGGAGTTGTCGCGATCGGGCGAGATCGGGACATCATTGTCGACGCGATTTCGCGACACGCCCCAGAAGTCCCAACAGTCACAGTATTCACAGGAGACGATGGCGGTGTGATTGCACAGCGCGCCCTCGGATCAGAGACGGGTCCGGCGCCGAGCGAGGGACAACCCTCATTCGGCGCCCCCGGGAACTCCGACGACCTCGCGACCGCGGTGATGAACCGTGCAGTCGCAGAGGCGTGGACGCTGGCCACGGCCGACGGTCCGCGCCCCGACGCAGTGCTTCTGGCACCTGCGGCGGCGTCGCTGGACATGTTTCCCGGATACGGACGACGGGGTGATGCCTTCACGGCCGCCGCGCGCTCGTTGCCGGGGAGCGCTCCCCGGGCGACGCAGCCGTGACGGCAACACGGGAAGCGGCGACACGCGCGGCGGCGACACAAGAGGCCGGGTCGACCGACACGACGAGCGTCGACGCCGAGAGTTCGGGTGCGTCGACCTCGCGCGCCTCGTCGAAGCGACGGACCGCGGCGAAGGCCCCACGCTTGCGCAGCGATGCTGCCGCGATCCCCGCCACCATCGTCGAGGGGATCCGCAATCTCCTCAGCCGGCCGCTGGCGTCCTACCATCTGATCCTGACGATGGCCGCGCTGATGACGTCGTTCGGTCTGATCATGGTGCTCTCGGCGTCGTCGGTGGAGGGCTATTCCGCAGACGGGTCGGCCTACGGCTTGTTCGCCAATCAGGTCATCTTCGTGGTGCTCGGTGCGGTCGTCTTCTACCTCACGTTGCGCATGCCGGTGCGATTCTTTCGTCGCATGGCGGTCCCGCTGATCGCCGCCACGACGATCATGTTGGCGCTCGTCCTCGTGCCGGGAATCGGCACACTCAGCCAGGGTGCGCGCCGCTGGTTCGACATCAACGGCCTCTCGGTGCAGCCCTCCGAGCTGGTCAAGGTCGCGCTGTGTGTCTGGGGTGCGCATCTGCTCGCGTCACGTCGGCGCGACAACGCGTCGCTGCGCGAGCTGCTCGTGCCTCTCGTGCCGGTCGGTCTGCTGATCTGCCTGCTGATCATTCTCGAGCCCAACCTCTCGACGACGATCACCATCGCGATCATCGTCGGTGCGCTGCTCTGGTTCGCAGGTCTGCCGATCAAGGTGTTCGCGGCGTTCGTCATCACCGGTGTCGGCATCGCCGTCGTCCTGGCGCTCGTGGAGAGCTACCGGTCGCAGCGCGTGATGAGCTTCCTAGGCGGCATCGACGATCCGCAAGGTGCCGGCTACCAGGCGCGGCAGGCGACGTTCGCGTTGGCAAACGGCGGCGTGTTCGGAGTCGGACTCGGTCAGAGCCGCGCCAAGTGGAATTACCTGCCCAACGCGCACAACGACTTCATCTTCGCGATCATCGGCGAGGAACTCGGGTTGATCGGCGGACTTCTTGTCGTCTTCCTGTTCGTCGTGTTGGCGTTCACCGGCTTCCGCATCGCTCACCGCTGCACCGACCCCTTCCTGCGGCTGATGACGTCGACCATCACGGTCCTGATCACCGCGCAGGCCTTCATCAACATCGGATACGTCATCGGGTTGCTGCCGGTGACCGGAATCCAGTTGCCGCTGTTGTCGGCGGGCGGTACGTCGACGTTGACGGTGTTGGCGATGCTCGGCCTGTTGGCCAATGCCGCGCGTCACGAGCCCGAGGCCGTCGCCGCATTGACGACCGGCCAGCGCAGTCGCGTCAGCCGCTGGTTCCGCTTGCCGACGCCCGTTGCCTACAAGCCGACCCGCGCCGAGAGCGCGCGGAATCGTCTCGACACGCGTGACCGCCGCGCACCGGCCGCGCCCGGTGGACGACGTTCTGCGACGCCCAATCGGGTACCCGCCTGGCGTCGCGCGATCGGCGTGCGCTTCTTCGGTGCCGCGCCGGAGCCGAGTCCATCCGTCGATCGACGCGGGGCACCTCGGTCGGGTCCGGTACGTCTCGACTACCGTGTCGGGTATTCAGGCCGCCAACAGCGTCGTGACGCCCGTGGGGACGAGCGACAGAACCCATCACGACGATCGTCAGAGTCCACTCGTGCAAGCCAATCCGCCCGTCGCGCGACGGGCAGGGGAGTGCCGGGTTCGACGCGAACAGGGTCAGCGACGGGGGCGTCGCGGTCGGACTCGGGGCGCTATTCCGGTCACACCGGGCGAGCTGACAAGATGTCGGGTGGGTCGCGGTGGTCGGGCAGCGGTCGCTGATCGTCCCGATGTGAGCAGAACAGATGTGAACGGAGTGCAGACCGTATGGGTCCGGACGAAACACGGGTCACGACAACCGACCACGGGGCTGCGGGAGGCAGTGACCGAAAGCTGTCGGTTGTGGTCGCCGGTGGCGGCACCGCCGGTCACATCGAACCGGCACTTGCGGTGGCGGATGCGGTGCACAGACTCGATCCCTCAGCACGGATCACCGCACTGGGCACCTCTCGTGGACTCGAGACGACGCTCGTTCCCGAACGCGGCTACGACCTCGCGCTGATCCCGCCCGTCCCGCTACCACGTAAGCCGGGCGTCGAACTCGCGAAGACACCCGCGCGGTTGCTGCGCTCGGTGCTCGCTACCCGCAAAGTCCTCGCCGACGTGAAGGCCGACGTCGTCGTCGGATTCGGCGGATACGTCTCGATGCCCGCCTACCTTGCGGCCAGGGCACATCTGCGGCCGAGTCGACGTCTGCCGATCGTGATCCACGAAGCCAATGCCAGTGCCGGTGTCGCGAACAAGGTCGGCGCCCGCTTCGCCGACGTCGTGATGGCAGCGGTCGACGGCTCTGGACTCGACGGCGCCGAGGTGGTCGGTATCCCGGTGCGTGGCGTCATCGCCGACCTCGACCGCAAAGGTCTACGCGCCAAGGCCCGCCACTACTTCGGCCTCGACGAGGACGCCCCGACCCTGCTCGTATTCGGCGGTTCGCAGGGGGCGCAACGACTCAACGAGGCGGTCGCGGGCGCTGCTGACGCGCTGGGGCGCGCCGGGATCGGTGTGTTGCACGCGTATGGACCCAAGAACACGATCGACCCGGTCTCTCCCGAGGGCGCTCCGCCGTATCGGGCCGTCGGATATCTCAAACGCATGGACCTCGCCTATGCGGCGGCCGATCTCGTGATGTGTCGGTCTGGCGCGATGACGGTTGCCGAGGTGTCGGCGACCGGGCTCCCCGCGATCTACGTGCCCCTCCCTCACGGCAACGGCGAACAGCGGCTCAACGCGCTGCCGGTCGTCGAAGCCGGTGGTGGGGTGCTGGTGGCCGATGACGAGGTCACCGCGGACTGGGTGGCCGCGGAGGTTCCCGCACTTCTCGGCGATCCGGAACGACTCGCCGCGATGTCCGCGTCCGCGTCCGGGACGGGCCACGGCGACGCCGCGAATGCGGTGGCACGTGCAGCCCTCGACCTCGCTGCGTCGCATAGGCCGTCCCGACGTCGGGCACGTGCCGCGCAGCGCGTCGAGGCGGCAGCGGCCGATGCGAGCGCACCGGCCGCGACCGCTGATCGAGCGTCGGATGCTCGCGATGAGGGCGCACGCAAACCAGGTGATCCCGATGACGGGGCGGCGTTTCATTCGACCGAAACGGCCCGCGAGCGGTGACAATCGACGATGTGACTCCCGCACACCCCGGATCCCCAGCACAGCCCGAGCCTGGAGCTGCCCGGCTGCCCGAAGAGCTCCGTAGAGTGCACATGGTCGGGATCGGCGGGGCCGGCATGTCTGGCCTGGCGCGCATTCTGCTGTCCCGAGGTGGTCAGGTGTCGGGATCGGATGCCAAGACCAGTCGCGGAATCATCGCGCTGCGTGCGCGTGGCGCCGAGATCACGATCGGTCACGACGCCGCCGCACTCGACGTGCTGCCCGGCGGTCCGACCGTCGTCGTCACGACGCACGCCGCAATACCCAAGACCAATCCGGAACTCGTCGCGGCACGCGAGCGTGGGATCCCGATCCTGTTGCGGCCCCACGTGCTCGCGGGACTGATGGCCGACCATCGCACGCTGCTCGTCGCCGGAACACACGGCAAGACGTCGACGACGTCGATGGCTGTCGTCGCGCTGCAGCACGCAGGCCTCGATCCGTCGTTCGCGATCGGCGGCGAGCTCAACGAATCGGGCACCAACGCCCATCACGGTAGCGGCGACGTATTCGTCGCGGAGGCCGACGAGAGCGACGGGTCGCTTCTCGAGTACGCCCCCGACATAGTCGTGATCACGAACATCGAAGTCGACCATCTGGACTTCTTCGGCAGCGTCGAAGCGTACGTCGCGGTGTTCGACGAGTTCACCAAGAAGATCCGGCCGGGCGGCACGCTCATCGTCTGCCTCGACGATCCGGGAACCGTGGCACTCGCGCAGCGACGCGCCTCCGAGCTGACCGCGCGCGGTGTCCGGGTGCTCGGGTACGGCACCGACGCCGACACGGTCTCGATCCCTGACGTCATCCCGGCGGCCACTCTGCTTTCGTGGGCGCCGCAGGGCAGTGGCGGGGTGGCCGATGTGAGGTTCACACAGCCGATTGCCGACACCGCTATCGAGGTTTCGATCACTCTCACGACCCCGGGAATCCACATGGCGCGTAACAGCCTTGGCGCGATCCTCGGTGCGGTATGCGCGGGCGGCGAGCTGGCCGAGGTCGTCGCGGGAGTCGAGGCGTTCGGCGGTGTCCGACGTCGCTTCGAATACAAGGGGAGTGCCGCGGGCGTCTCGGTATACGACGACTATGCGCACCACCCGACCGAGGTCGCCGCGGTGCTCGCCGCAGCACGGGGTGTCGTGGCGCGCGGAGTCGGCGACCACCCCCGCGATGCCGGCAACGGGCGGGTGATCGCCGTGTTCCAGCCCCATCTGTATTCGCGCACAGAAGAATTCGCGGAGGAGTTCGCCTCGGCTCTCGACGCCGCAGACGAAGTGATCGTCGCAGACGTCTACGGGGCGCGTGAGGCACCGATTCCCGGTGTGAGCGGTCGGAGTATCACAGACAGACTGACCGGGAACCACCGGTTCGTTCCAGATCTCTCGACGCTGGCCGGGCTCGTCGCTTCGATCACACAGCCCGGCGACATCGTGCTGACCCTCGGCGCCGGAGACATCACCATGCAGGGACCCGAAATCCTTGCCGCACTTGATGATAGCCGCGCGGCATCGCGGACCACGAGGGGAGGCGAGGGCACCTCGTGACCCGGTTCCTGCCGGAACGTCGAGGAGCGCGCATGCTGCTCGGGGTCGGTGCTGTGGTCATCGTCGTCGTGGGACTCGTTCTCGTCGCGTTCTTCACGCCGCTGATGTCGGTGCGCAGTACCACCGTCGAGGGTGCCAAAGGTGTGCAGACCGGCGAGATTCTCCACGCCGCCGACGTCGCGTCGGGGACACCGCTGCTACGCGTGGACACCCGCGTTGTCGCGCAGCGGATCGCGGCGATCCCATCGATCGAATCCGCGCGCGTACAGCGTGAATACCCGTCGTCGCTGTTGATCACGGTTGTCGAGCGGCAACCGACCGCCAGGGTGGTCGACGGCGACAAAGTACACGTCCTCGACCGCACCGGCGTCTCGTACCTGACCTACTCCACCAGAGGACTGCCCGGCGAGTACGCCGCACTTCCCGTGTTCACCACGCCCAACCCCGGACCAACGGATCCGACAACCGTCGCAGCCATGAAGGCAACTGCGGGACTACCCGACGACATCTCGGAGCAGGTGACGGCGATCGACGCATCCTCGCCCGTCGACATCGAGTTCACCCTCAAGGGCAACCGCAAGGTCGTCTGGGGCGATTCGGCCAGAGGCGACGAGAAGGCGCGGACCCTCGGATACCTGCTGCCGCGCAAGGCCTCCGAGTACAACGTGTCGAGTCCGGACTTCCCGGCTGTGAAATAGGCGTCGGCTCCGCCGTCGCGGGCCGGCGAGGTCTAGCACCGTGCCCTTCTCCTCATGGCATCGTCGCTGCGCTCCGCGCTCTTCGTCGTGCAGGCACGGCGCGCTCGCCGGCGGGGTGTAGTTCGACGGGTGGAGTGGTTGCGTCGTCGCCCTCGTTGATCGAGCTGATCCCTCGTTGATCGAGCTTGTCGAGATCACCCACCAGGCCGAGCCCTCCGCGAGCCACAAGGCGTCGGCGGAGTGGTGCGCCGTCGCGTTCTGGACGACGAGCGAGCGCGGAGCGCAGCGACGATGCGAGGGAGGAGGAAGAACGCGACTAGGGGCGCACCGCGCAGCCGCGCCAAAAACACAGCGACGATGCGAGGGTGGAGGAAGAACGCGACTAGGGCGCACCGCGCAGCCGCGCCAAAAACACAGCGACGATGCGAGAGAGGAGGAAGAACGCGACTAGAGGCGCACCACGCAGCCGCGCCAAAAAACACAGCGACACGCCGCGCCGCCTGCTGGCTCCGGGGGCAGTGGGTGCATAGCGTTCTTGGCAACAGACCACTTGACATAACTCTAAATCTATGGTTCAGGTTTAGGGTTTTGGATCGATAAGGAAGGCGAGCGCCATGACGCCACCGCACAACTACCTGGCCGTGATCAAGGTCGTCGGCATCGGCGGCGGCGGCGTGAACGCCGTCAACCGAATGATCGAGCAGGGCCTCAAGGGCGTGGAGTTCATCGCCATCAACACCGACGCGCAGGCGTTGCTGATGAGTGATGCCGACGTCAAGCTCGACGTGGGCCGTGATTCGACGCGCGGCCTCGGAGCAGGCGCCGACCCCGAGGTCGGCCGTCGGGCCGCCGAGGACGCACGCGATGAGATCGAAGAGCTCCTCAAGGGCGCCGACATGGTTTTCGTGACCGCGGGCGAGGGCGGCGGCACCGGCACCGGAGGTGCGCCGGTGGTCGCGTCGATCGCACGCAAGCTGGGTGCCCTGACCGTCGGTGTCGTCACCCGACCCTTCGGCTTCGAGGGCAAGCGTCGCGGAGGACAGGCAGAGGCCGGTATCACCGCCCTGCGCGAGTCCTGCGACACCCTCATCGTCATCCCCAACGACCGCCTTCTGCAGTTGGGCGATGCCCAGGTCAGCCTCATGGACGCCTTCCGCAGCGCCGACGAGGTACTCCTCAACGGCGTGCAGGGCATCACGGATCTGATCACTACCCCCGGCCTGATCAACGTCGACTTCGCCGACGTCAAAGGCGTCATGAGCGACGCAGGTTCGGCGCTCATGGGCATCGGGTCGTCGCGTGGTGAGGAGCGTGCACGCAAGGCGGCCGAGGCTGCGATCAACTCGCCGCTGCTCGAGTCGTCGATGGAGGGCGCGCGTGGTGTGCTGATGTCCATCGCCGGTGGTAGCGACCTGGGTCTCTTCGAGATCCACAACGCCGCGACGCAGGTGCAGGAAGCCGCACACGAGGACGCCAACATCATCTTCGGCACGGTCATCGACGACAACCTCGGCGACGAGGTGCGCGTCACGGTCATCGCGGCAGGATTCGACGGCGGTACCCCGCGCAAGCGCACCGACGCCCCCGCGGCCGTCGGCAAGACGGCCGTCGGAGCTGGCCAGGCGGGCACCGTGAACCCCGCGGAGAAGACCGACCCGCTCTTCGGGAAGATGCCGCAGGAGGGCGCTGGTGACCCGTTCGCCGATCGCCAGGCGTCGCCGCCCCGTCGCAACAGCGTCACGCTCGACGACGATGACGTCGACGTGCCGTCGTTCATGAAGCGCTGACGAACGTGAGCGGGCCGATCACGCCCCGGGTGCGTCGTGTGGTGACCACCCGGGACGGCGGTGTGTCGAAACCGCCCTACGACTCGTTCAATCTGGGCGATCATGTCGGCGACGACCCGGATGCCGTCGCGGCGAACAGGTCTCGGCTCGCGTCGCAGTTGGGTCTCGCCGCCGACCGCGTCGTCTGGATGGAACAGATTCACAGTCGCAACGTCACAGTGGTCGACGCTCCTGTCGGCCACGCCGTCGAGGCCACCGACGCGCTGGTGACGACGACGCCAGGGCTTGCGCTGGCGGTTCTCAGTGCCGACTGTGTGCCGGTTCTGTTGAGCGACGACGAGGCGGGTGTGATCGCCGGAGTACATGCCGGACGGGTGGGAGCGCGCATCGGGATCGTCCCGGAAACGCTGCGCGTGATGATTTCGTTGGGTGCGCGCCCCGAGCGGATCGGCGCATTTCTCGGACCTGCCGCGTGTGGACGCCAATACGAGGTTCCCGCTGCGATGCAGCGCGACGTCGAAGAGCATCTACCGGGCAGTGCCTGTTTGACCGACAAGCGCACCCCGGGACTCGATCTTCGGGCTGGATTGCGTCGGCAACTGCTTGCGCTGGGTGTCGCCGCGGTGGCAGAGGATCCGCGGTGCACGATCGAAGACGCGCACCTTTTCAGTCACCGACGCGGCGCGCCGACGGGCAGGCTCGCATCGGTCATCTGGATCGACCCGAGTCCCGAGTCGTGATGACTGCACACGACGATGAGCGCACGGCCCAACTGTCGGAGTCGCTGTCGGCTGTGCGCACACGTCTCGACGCCGCGGTCGATGCTGCTGGGCGACGACGAGGTGACGTGGAGTTGCTCGTCGTGACCAAGTTCTTCCCAGCCGAAGATGTCGCGCGATTGATCACGTTGGGCGAGAAGGACTTCGGCGAGTCGCGGGAGCCTGAGGCGAGCCGCAAAATCGACGAACTGCGCGCGGATGCGGGTGGCGATCTCGGCGACGTCGCATTCGACATGATCGGTTCGGTGCAGACCAAGAAGGCGCGCACCGTCGCCCGATGGGCACGTGCGGTGCATTCGGTCGACCGCGACAAACTCATCGATCATCTGGCGACAGCAAGTAGGTCCGCCCTCGACGACGGTGAGCGGGGCACGCCGCTGGGGATCTATCTCCAACTGAGCCTCGACGGCGATCCCACCAGGGGTGGAGCGCTTGAGGAAGAGCTTCCCGAGTTGGCCGACAGGGTCGAGGCGAGCGACTCGCTGGCGCTGCGCGGGCTGATGGTGATCGCGCCGCTCGACGGCGACGTCGACGAGTGGATGGCACGAACGGCGCAGGCGCACGAACGGTTTCGGACCCGGTTTCCCCAGGCGACCGGACTCTCGGCGGGTATGTCGTCGGATCTCGAAAGTGCCGTCGCACATGGATCGACATGCGTGCGTGTCGGTACCGCAATCATGGGTCCGCGGCCGTTAATCTCTCACTAGTCACATTGGTCACATGCGAACCAACGAGAACAAACTCCACACTGACAACACTCGCGAACCCGCCGCGGGTGTCGGATGACCAGAGAGGCCCCTCACATGACCACGATGCAGAAGTTCAAGGCATATTTCGGCATGGTGCCTCCGAGCGAGTACGAGGACGACTACTTCGACGAGCCCGGACCGGGTCCGGTGCGGTCGATGTCGCGTGAGCGCGTGTACCGCGACGACTACTACGGCGAGGCTCCGCTGCGTGACGGCTACGGGGATTCCTACGCAGACCCCGGCTACCGCGAGGCTGCCGACGCAGGCTACGACGAGCGACGATTCGGACCAGGCTTCGATTCGGCACCCGGCTACGAGCAGGGGTACCAGGGCGACTACACCTACGCGGGTCCGCGACACTCCGAGCCGGTCGAGCGTCCCCGCCCGGTCTCGCGCCTCGAGCCGCTGCAGCGGTCGAGTGCGGCCCCGCACCGCGCCGCAGCGGTGTCGGCCTCTGCGAGTCCCGATCTCGAGCAGGTCTTCGCCGACGGTCCGCTGCACAAGATCACGACGCTGCGCCCCGCCGACTACAGCGAAGCACGCACGATCGGCGAGCGGTTCCGTGACGGCAACCCGGTCATCATGGATCTCGTCGACATGAGCAACGACGACGCGAAGCGCCTCGTCGACTTCGCGGCCGGTCTCGCCTTCGCGCTGCGTGGCTCGTTCGACAAAGTCGCCACGAAGGTGTTTCTCCTCTCACCGGCCGACATCGACGTCTCTGCGGAGGATCGCAAGAAGATCGCCGCGACAGGCTTCTACAACCACGGCTGACATCGACGTATTCGGCGGGCGAATCGCACTCGGTTCGCCCGCCGATGCTCGTTCGGCCCCCACATCTGCTCGCGCGCACCAGGTCAGCGGTACCTGGGGTGCAGCGCGCCCGACATATCAGGCACTCTTGACTCGTGGCGATACTGTTCGAAGTCCTCTACATCGTGCTGTTCATCTACTGGCTGCTCCTGCTTGCACGCCTCGTCATCGAATTGGTGCGCACCTTCGCGCGTGAATGGCGACCGAGGGGTATTGCAGTTGTGATCATCGAGGCGGTATTCACTGTCACCGACCCGCCGATCAAGGCGCTTAGGCGCATACTGCCTCCGATTCCGCTCGGTCCGGTTCGGCTCGATCTCTCGCTGATGATCGTGATGATCGTCGTACTCATCCTCATGTCGGTCATGCGAGGGCTGGCCAACAATGCAGCGGCCTCGGCGCTGGCGAGCGCACTCCTCTGACCAGCTGATCGGAGCTCGGGCGCTCGGTGAACGTCGGTTGAACACGATCCGACGTCATGATCCGACTGCCGCTCGTCGAGCCGATGTTCTACCGTTGAGTGTCATCATCGAGTGACTGTTGCATTGCAGGACGGCATCGAACATATGCGACAAGCGGTTCAGATGTGACAGGATGAGACGCCAGTTACGGATTTTGACTGGTATGAATATTGAGTGACAGTCTGTACACATAGGCTGTGACGTATCCGCCCAACTGAAGACCAAGCTCGGACGACACCAAGCTCGAGCCGACCCAACGCTCTAACGACAATGAGGGGAACCGACATGCGGCTGACACCAGCTGATGTGCACAACGTCGCGTTCAGCAAACCGCCGATCGGTAAGCGCGGCTACAACGAGGACGAGGTCGATCAGTTCCTCGACTTCGTCGAAGCCGAGCTCGCTCGCCTGATCGAAGAGAACAGCGACCTCAAGCAGCGCGTCGAAGAGCTCGAGGGTGAGCTCGCCGACGCCAAGTCCGGCAGTGGGACCGCCGACGCATCCTCGTCGTCCGACTCGACACCGACGACCGATGATTCGACACAGGTGTCCGACGACGACTCGAACATCCGAGCTGCTCGGGTTCTCGCTCTCGCGCAGGACACCGCCGATCGCCTGACGGGTTCGGCTCGCCAGGAAGCCGACACGTTGCTCGCGGATGCCCGTTCGCGCGCGGACGCCATGGTGTCCGAGGCGCAGACGAAGTCCGACGCTCTGCTGAACGATTCGCGTCAGCGGGCCGAAGCAATCCTCGCCGACTCGCAGACGAGGTCGGAGGCTCAGCTGCGTCAGGCGCAGGAACGTGCCGACGCGCTGCAGAGCGACGCCGAGCGTAAGCACAGCGAGATCATGGGCACCATCAACCAGCAGCGCGGCGTCCTCGAGGGACGTATCGAGCAGCTCAAGACGTTCGAGCGTGAGTACCGCACACGCCTCAAGACCTATCTCGAGTCCCAGCTCGAAGAGCTACAGCAGCGCGGCAGTGCCGCGCCTGTCGAGAACGGGCGCTCCGATCAGTCCTTCTCGTCGGATCCCGGTAACGGCGGCTTCAGCAGCTACTCGCAGAGCTGATCGGTGCCGGCGGACGGTCATTAGGCAGATGACGTGCTGAGTCTGGCGCTCGCGGCCACCCTCGTGGGCTTCGTGCTGCTCATCGTCGGGTTGATCACCGGCTCGGTGTGGCTGGCGGTGGCGTGCATCGTCGTCTGCCTCATCGGCCTGGCGTTCCTGATCGTCGACATCATCGGTTCCGGCCGAAAAGATGACCAGGTCGGCAATGATGACCAGGTCGGCAGTGATGATCAGGTCGACGAGTCCGACACAGGGGAGCGTCCCGAGGGACGTCGCTCCCGTAGCGTCGCCGCCGAGAGTGATCTCTCCGACGACGATCCCCCCGACGGTGGTAATGTGTTCGACGGCGGCTCGGGCATTTCCGGTCCGTCTCCCGCTGCACGACGCGAGTCCCCTCCGCAGTCGTCGTGGCAGGGTGTGATCAAACCCGGCGGGCGGCCGGGTTCATCCGCCGACGCAGCGTCGAATCCGGATCCCGGCGAGAATCCACGGACGAATGCATTCGGCACGGGAGAGTCTGCGCAGTCCTCGCGTGAAGGCAACTACGACGACTATCTGCGCGCTGTCGGCGGCGATCCCGCAACCGGCGGATTCCGTAGGCCGTCGACGCCGGACGAGCAGGCGCCGCCCCAGCAGGGGCGCCCCGGTCAGCGCCCGCCGGCGCAGGGGTACCAGCAGCCCCCGCGGCAAGCACCTCCCGCGCAGATGCCAACGCAGGGTCCGGCCGCGCAGGGGTACCCGCAGCAGCCGTATCCCCGGCGCCCATATCCCCAGGGGCGCGAGCCCTACAGCCAGCAGAGGCCGGGTGGCGACCAGCAGCGTCCTGGCGCGGCGCCCCGACAGCCAGAGCGTGAGCAGCCGCGAGGCATACAGCAACCGCCGTCCGACGATGGCAAACCTTCTGATCGACCCTGGGAGCAACCCGAGCGTGAGCAGGGGAGCGGAACCGGACGTTTCGATCCTCTCGATCCCAACTGGCGTCCGCCGCTCGACTGATCCCGACCGATCCAGCCCTGGGGAATCCCCTGCGGCGTCGACACCCAGGCGACGACACCCAGGGCATCGACCACGGTCGATTCGTGGCCGGGTAGCCGCGGTCGCTACACTGGAAGCGCAATGATCCGGCCATCACCGGGGAGCACCCGGAAGAACGGATTCTCGTCACGCATCGTGTGAGTCGGTGAGCGTCCCAGTAGAACCGGGCGGGAGTGGCCCGTCATAGCCGCAGGTCCATTCGGTTGGGAGTGTTGGAGCACTCCGGGTGTGTGAGCATCCGGCGTTGTTCGCCTGCCGATCCGAGAGGGCCATGAGCGGCATCGGACCAGTCCGATGCAAGCGGGGTGGTACCGCGCACACGTCGTGCGTCCCCGTGCCAAGAGCAGATGCACACGTCCTAGTGGACGTGCGAGCCAGGCACGAGGAGTCAGCGTGAGCGAGCAGTCAGAATCGGCAACACGTGTGTACCCGGTCGTCGACATGACCGGCGGCATACGTAGTGGTGCGCCATCTTTCCCCGACGTCGAGCTCAACGTTCTCGACTATTGGAAGAACGACGACACATTCGCCGCATCCATCGCCAATCGAGCCGACGCTCCGGAGTTCGTCTTCTACGACGGGCCTCCGTTCGCCAACGGCCTGCCCCACTACGGTCACCTGCTGACCGGTTACGTGAAGGATCTGGTACCGCGGTACCAGACGATGCGCGGCAAGAAGGTCGAGCGGCGATTCGGCTGGGACACCCACGGACTGCCCGCAGAACTCGAGGCCGAACGTCAACTCGGGATCACCGATAAGTCGGAGATCGAGAAGATGGGCGTCGAGAAGTTCAACGACTTCTGTCGCGACTCCGTGCTGCGCTACACCGGCGAGTGGCGCGACTACGTCACCCGTCAGGCTCGCTGGGTCGACTTCGACAACGACTACAAGACCCTCGACATCGACTTCATGGAGTCGGTGATGTGGGCATTCAAGCGGCTCTGGGACAAGGGCCTCATCTATCAGGGCTATCGCGTGCTGCCGTACTCCTGGTACGAGCAGACACCCTTGAGCAACCAGGAATCGAAGCTCGACGACGCGTACCGCATGCGCCAGGACCCCGCTCTCACCGTGAGCATGCCGCTGGTCGTCGACTCCGACGGTCCGTTGGCGGCGCTGGACGGGGTCAATGCGTTGATCTGGACCACGACGCCCTGGACTCTGCCGTCGAACCTCGCGATCGCCGTCAATCCCGATGTCTCCTATGTGCATGTGCGTGCGGCGGACGGGCGCGAGTACCTCCTCGCCGAGCCGCTGCTCGGCAGCTACGCGAAGGAGATCGTCGACCCCGAGGTGCTGGGCACGTATCAGGGGCGCGACCTGGAGGGGCTGGCGTACACACCGCCGTTCGACTTCTTCGTCGGGCACCCCAACGCTCACCGCATACTGCTCGGCGATTACGTGACCACCGACAGCGGTACCGGAATCGTCCATCTCGCACCGGCTTTCGGTGAGGAGGACATGGAGCTCTCGACGGCCAACGGCATCGAGGTCGTGCAACCACTCGACGCAGGTGGCCGATTCACCTCGCAGGTGCCGCCGTATGAGGGCCTCATGGTGTTCGACGCCAACGCGCCGATCATCAAGGACCTCAAGGCCGGTGGGTCGCGCGTCCTCGCCGGATCGGACGGGCACCAGGGGCGTGTGGTGCGGCACGAGACCATCGAGCACTCCTACCCGCACTCGTGGCGGTCGGGAAAGCCGTTGATCTACATGGCCGTTCCGTCGTGGTTCGTCGCGGTCGACCCGATCAAGGACCGCATGATCGAGCTGAACAAGCAGATCACCTGGTCGCCGGCACACATCCGCGACGGGCAGTTCGGCAAGTGGCTCGAGGGTGCACGCGACTGGAACATCAGCCGCAACCGCTACTGGGGCGCGCCGATCCCGGTGTGGATCTCCGACGACCCGGAGTACCCGCGTACCGACGTGTACGGCTCGCTCGACGAGCTCGAGCGCGACTTCGGCGTGCGCCCGAACAACCTGCATCGTCCCTACATCGACGATCTGACGCGGCCCAATCCCGATGACCCGACCGGGAATTCGACGATGCGCCGCGTTCCCGAGGTTCTCGACTGCTGGTTCGAGTCGGGCTCGATGCCGTACGCCCAGGTGCATTACCCGTTCGAGAATTCGGAATGGTTCGACGGGGCGAGTGACGGTTCGGAGCCTGCGCACAATCCGGGCGACTTCATCGTCGAGTACAACGGCCAGACGCGTGGATGGTTCTACAACCTGCACGTGCTCGCGACTGCGCTCTTCGATCGTCCGGCATTCAGAACCGTTGCGGCGCACGGCATCGTGCTCGGCGACGACGGCCAGAAGATGTCGAAGTCCAAGCGTAACTATCCCGACGTCAACGAGGTGTTCGACCGCGACGGCAGCGATGCGATGCGGTGGTTCCTGATGGCGTCGCCGATCCTGCGTGGCGGCAACCTGGTGGTGACGGAGAAGGGAATCCGCGAGGGCGTACGCCAGGCGTTGCTCCCGCTGTGGAATGCCTACAGCTTCCTGCAGCTCTACGCCGACCGGCCCGCCACGTGGCGCACCGACTCGTCGAACGTGCTCGACCGGTACATCCTGGCCAAGCTCGCCGTCACGCGTGACGCGATGACCGAGGCCCTCGACGTTTACGACGTCTCCAGCGCGTGTGATGCGTTCCGCGAGTTCGTCGAGTCACTCACCAACTGGTATGTGCGTCGATCGCGGGCGCGTTTCTGGGCGGGCCAGGATGAGGACCCGGAGGCGTTCGACACCCTGTACACGGTGCTTGAGGTTGCGAGTCGCCTTGCGGCGCCGCTGCTTCCGCTGGCGACCGAAGCCATCTGGCGTGGGCTGACGGGCGAGCGTTCGGTGCATCTGACCGACTGGCCGACGAGTGACGAACTTCCCGCCGACGCCGACCTCGTCGCTGCGATGGACGACGTGCAGGCGGTGTGCTCGACGGCGTCGAGCGTGCGCAAGGCCAACAAGCTCCGTGTGCGACTTCCGTTGCCGCAGTTGACCGTCGCGTCGCCCAACGCCAATCGTCTCGCGCCCTACACCGATCTGATCGCCGACGAGATGAACGTCAAGTCGGTCGAATTGTCCACTGAGGCAGATCGATACGGTCACTACGAGCTCGCGGTCAACGCGCGCGCCGCAGGACCACGCCTTGGCAAAGATGTACAGCGCGTCATCAAGGCGGTCAAAGCGGGGAACTGGAGCGTGCGGACCGCCGACGACGGTACCGAGATCGTGTCGGCCGACGGCATCGACCTGGAGCCGGGCGAGTACAGCAGGAAACTCGTTGCGGAGGAACCGGATTCGACGGCCGAACTCCCCGGCGGGGGCGGACTCGTCGTCCTGGATACGAACGTCACCGAAGACCTAGAGTCGGAGGGTTGGGCGAAGGACCGCGTGCGTGAACTCCAGGAGGCACGTCGCGGTCTTGGGCTCGACGTGTCGGATCGCATCGAGGTGCGCTTCGTGGTGCCCGAGCCGCGACTCGAGTGGGCTCGACGCCACGCCGACATGATCGCCGGTGAGGTGCTCGCGACGTCGTTCGTAGTCGAATCGGCAGACGACTCCGGTGCGGGAGCGATCGAACTCGGCGACGGGGTGACGGCGGACGTCAAAAAGCGAGCTGAGTAGCCCGCCGATCAACATTGGTCGTCGAAGAGCAGTGACAGGACGGCGTCGACCTGCGTGGTGAACAGCGCGTCGGGATGTGTGAAGGTGTCGGCGCCGTACTGTCCGAAGACCTCGAGGCTGATCCCGCCGATGATGGTTGCCCATAGGGTGGTCGCCGCGGCGACCACCTCTGCGGGCATGTCGACGCCGAACTCGTCGAGGATCTGGCGCATGTCGGCGGCGACCGCCGGCGAGATCGATGGCAGCTGCGCGCGCAGTGCGCCATCGCGGTGGGCTGCCGCCAACTCGACGACGAGTCGGCCGACCACGCGCGTTCCGGGGACCGTCGTACGCTCGGCCGGTGCCGAGTACCCGGGCACCGGACTGCCGTACAGCAGCGCCCATCGCGCGGGATCGGTGAGTGCCCAGGCGCGCATCGCAACGGCCATGCGCCGCAAGCGCTTCCGCGAGTCGCTGACGCCGTCCGGGCTGTCAGCGTCAGCGGCGGCGTCGACGGTGTCGGCGACGTCGTTGTAGCCCTCCACCAGAAGCAGGGTCAACAAGTCGTCGCGGCTGGGTACGTAGCGGTAGACGGCCGACGAGACGACGCCGAGGTCGCGAGCGATCGCCCGTAGCGAAAGCCCGGCAGCGCCCTGCGTGCGCAGGTGCTCGCGGCCGAGCCGCAGGATCTCGGCCTCCATCGCCGCGCGATTGTCAGCGCGCGTCTTTCCCGTTGCCATGAGGCCAGTCTGCCAGATCAGAGAGCGGTGCTCTTGCACTTCCTCGGCGAAGAGCGCATGCTCAATGGAGAGCGGTGCTCTCGGTTCGGGCAAGGTTTTCACTCGCAATGCCTTCCCATGCACTGCTTCACATACAACGTCGAGGAGTAACCGTCATGCAATCAACGCAACACCACGTCACGCCCGGCCGCTCGGACCGCGTCTTCAATTCCGTCGTTCGCTGGCTCGCCGACCGTGGGGTCAACCTCGCCGGTGCACAGACGCTGACCGTCGTCGGACGAAAGTCTGGTGCACCACAGAGCATTCCGGTGAATCCCATCGCGCTCGACGGTCGCGAGTACCTCGTGGCGGTACGCGGCAACACCCAGTGGGTGCGCAATGCCCGAGCCGCGCGGACCGCGCACCTGCGTCGTGGTCGCAACGATCGAAGGGTCACGCTCAGCGAGGTCGATGTCGCCCACCGCGGTCCGATCATCCGCGCGTACCTGAAGCGATGGGGATGGGAGGTCGGCCGATTCCTACCCGACGGCATGACCACCGACCCATCCGACGACGAACTGCACACACACGCGGCGTCGATCCCGGTTTTCGCCGTCGGCAGGGCGACCACCGGGTAAGTCCCTGACGTGACGTGAATCGGCCTGCCTAGTCTTGATGTGTGTCAGCAGTGTCCGGTTCGTCCTCAGACGGGGAACGCAGCACCCGGTGGGTGATGCATCTGGACATGGATGCCTTCTTCGCCTCGGTGGAGCAGTTGACGAGACCGACCCTCGCGGGACGCCCGGTGCTCGTCGGTGGCACCGGGGGCCGCGGTGTCGTCGCGGGCGCCAGCTACGCCGCACGTCGATTCGGTGCGCATTCGGCGATGCCGATGCATCAGGCACGACGCCTCGTCGGAGCGTCGGCGGTGGTACTGCCACCGCGCGGCTCGGTGTACCGCGTGGTGAGCAGCAAGATCTTCGGGATCGTGCGTGACGCGGTGCCGGTCATCGAGATGCTGTCCTTCGACGAGGCTTTCGGCGAACCCGTCGATCTCGTCGGTGCCTCCGCCGCCGACGCCGAGGCGTTCGCGCAAGAGATCCGTAGGCGCATCTTCGACGGCGTCGGGTTGGCGGCTTCCGTCGGTGTCGGCAGCGGTAAGCAGATCGCGAAGATCGCCTCGGGAATGGCCAAACCCGATGGGGTCATGGTCATTCCGCCGAGCAGAGAACTCGACTTCCTCCACGCACTGCCGGTACGCAAACTCTGGGGAATCGGGCCCGTCTCCGGAGAACGGTTGGCGCGCCTGGGTATTGACACGATCGGCGACCTTGCCGCGATGTCCGACCTCGAAGTAGCGTCGGTGCTCGGCTCCAGCGTCGGACCAGCACTGCATCTGCTCGCGCGTGGACACGACGACCGGCCCGTCACCGAGCGCGCAGCGGCCAAACAGATCAGCGCCGAATCGACCTTCGCGCGCGACATCGTCGACCTCGCAGGCCTGCGACCCGCAATCGACAAGTCGGCGGCCGACGCGCACCGTCGACTGCTTTCCGACGGACGCGGTGCGCGCACCGTCGTGCTGAAACTCAAGCGTTCGGATATGTCGATCCTGACCCGATCGTCGACGCTGCCCGCCGCGACGACCGATCTCGACACCCTCACATCGATGGCCCGACGACTCGCTCTGGACCCACAGACCGTCGGCCCGATACGCCTTGTCGGAGTGGGCTTCTCAGGTCTGTCGACCGTCGAGCAGTACGTGCTCTTCGGCGACGGCGATATTGCACCAATCGCCGACATCGCACGGATGCCCCCAGATCTCGACGCCCCAGATCTCGAAGCAGTGGTGTCCGTCGACACGGCTGCACCCTCGGACGGATTCGAAACCACCCACTCTGCCGTCTCCGACAGCGGTGCCGAATCGGCCCTCTCCGACAGCGGGAGCTGGGCGACGACAGGCGTCGACGTGGTGCATCCCGAGTTCGGGCACGGCTGGGTGCAGGGGAGCGGACACGGTGTGGTGACCGTGCGATTCGAAACGCGGGCAACAGGACCCGGCGTCGCGCGCACGTTCGCAGCCGACGATGGCGCGTTGCGACGCGGCGACCCGCTCGACAGTCTCGCGTGGCCCGATGTACCGCGCTGAGCCCTCAGGCCACGACGATCAGGTGGCGGGCTCGGAACGGCGGAAGAAGTCGGCGACGTCGTCGGCGTCATGTCCCGTCGACAGCAGCGCGATCAGTGCCATGCGCGCCTGTGGCGCACGCAACCACCGGGACACCACGGCGCCTGCGCGTTCGAGGTCGACGGCTCCGCCACCGCCGCCATAGGTCGCGACCACCGGGCCGTACGGCACACGGGTCGTGACGACGACGGCGACCCCCGCGCGTCGCGCGGCGACAACCTCGGCGGTGATGTCGGGATGCGTGTTGCCCGAACCCGTTGCCGCGAGCACGATTCCCGACGCACGCTGTGCGACGGCCGCGGCGATGATTCCCGCGGCGACGCCGGGGTACAACGCGTAGGTGTCCACGCGGGCGAGACGTTCGGGCATCGGGTCGCCGACCAGGGGGCGCGGCAGTGCGTCGTGCACGGTGTCGAAGGCCTCGGTCGCGGTGGTCGACACTTTGAACGCTCCCCGAACGGGCAGCACGCGTCCGCCCAATGCCAGCACTACGCCGCGGCCACGGCTAGCCGGATCGGCCGCCACCTCGATGGCCGCAGCGATGTTCGCGGGTCCGTCGGCGTCGGGGGCGTCGGCGGGGTATTGCGCCCCGGTGAACACGACGGGCCGGGGATCGTCGGAGACGAGGTCGGCCAAGAACGCTGTCTCCTCCATCGTGTCGGTGCCGTGGGTGACGACGACCCCGGTCACGTCACCGTCGTCGAGTGCGGCCTTGACCGCGCGCACCACCTGCGCCTGTTGGGTCACCGTGATCGCCGAACTGTCGACCGACATGAGGTCGACGGACTCGATGAGTGGAGTGAGAGCGTCGGGCGTCGGCGCGTCGGCGAGGAGTTCGGACGCGGTCAGCACCGGAATCGCCCCGTCCGCGCTCTGGCGAGCAGCTACCGTTCCGCCCGTGGTGATGAGCGCGATTCGGGGTTGCGTCATGCCAGACAGCGTCCCCGGAACCGATGTCGGACGTCAACCGTTGCACTCGTCGGCACTGCTCGTGCGACACCGTAATGCTCACCGACGATCGTTGTCACGCACGATCTCGGCGGGTACGTGTCGTTGGGTGGAGTCGATGTGTTTGGCATAGTGGTGTGAGTTTGTGGCCACGGGGGTGGACGCGGTGACCGGAGTGACGGTCGCTGTGAACCGCGGACGACCGCGCCCGTCACCGCCGAACACGATCATCGCCGACGTTGAAATGTGAGGAAGATCCTTGAAGTTCCCTAAATTCGTAGGTGCCGCCGTCATGACCGTGGCAGTTGCCACGTCCCTCGCGGCATGCAGCAGCAGCGACGATTCCGACGACGTCCCCACGGTCGCTGCGACGACCAGTGCTGCCGCGACGTCCGAGGCCGCCGCGTCGGGTGCCGACGCCGGGGTCACCAACCCCAACGTCCGCCCGAGTGTCGCCACGCTGAACGCGATGTTGAACAAGGCGCTCGACCCCAATGTGCCCAACTCGGAGAAGACCGATCTCGTGCAGGGTTCCGAGAAGGATCCCCAGCTCTTCGACAAGCTGGTCAAGGCGCGTGAGGACAACAAGGACGTCACCTACCAGATCTTCCCGCCCGTGATCCCGGCCGGCCCGAACAAGGCAACCGTGAAGGTTCAGGTGAAGCTCCCCGACAACCCGCCGACCAAGCTCGACGCCCAGATCGTGTACGACGGCGGACGGTGGAAGCTCGCCAGCGACTCGGTGTGCCCGATCCTGTCCGGCAACAACATCAAGAGCGCCATGTGCACCAAGTGACTCAAGTGCACGCCTGAGCGCGCATGCACCACAACGAGAGCCCCTGTCCCGCGCGGGACAGGGGCTCTCGTGTGTGTGAGGGAGCTCTCTACTTCCAGGAGTAGGAGAAGCCGATCTTCTGGAGCAGTGGATTGGCAGGGTCGGCTCCGACAAGTTCACGCGCACCCGTGTACGTGCCCGAGCCGCTGATCGGCAGACCGCGCGTCACGTCGGAGACAAGGGTTCCCGAACCGGTGTAGGAGTAGCGGGAGATGGTCAGCGTGGTGTCGGAGCCGGGAATCGCATACACCGAGTTGACCGGTGATTCTTCGGTGGTGAAGTCGATGGTCACGCGGTTGCCGTCCCACGCCTTGAGTGTCGCGGTGATCGTCTGGGTCAGCGTTGTGGCGGCCGTGATGGTCCGCTCGGTTCGCCACGTCGCACCCACCCCGATCGGCTCGGTGGGCAGAGGAATCGAGTTCTGGAACGCCTGAACCAGCGACTGCTCGATGGCACTTCTCGCCTCCGAACCCGAATCCTTCGTCGGGATCAGTCGCAGCGAGACCGGAGCGGCGCCCGGTCCGAGCGCCACACCCGCCTTCGCGTCCTTGGTCGCCTTCAGTTGGTCGTTCAACGTCGGGTCGGGCGAGGTCGACGCGCCCAGTGTCATCTCGAGATCGGTGTTGTCGGTGCAATGGAACGACGCGGTGATCGGGATGTCGACGGTCTGCTCGGTCGTGCCGTCGGCCGCTGTGACAGACGACGTCGTCGACAACGTCGAATGTTGTGGCGTTGCGCGGTTCGGGGCGCTGCCGACCACGCGGTGTGGCTGGTTTCCGGTGGATGTGACAGTGACCGCCGCGGGTGGGATCGGGATCAGGTTGGCGTCGCGTTGCCCGGAGGTCGAGGTGGTCGTGCAGCCCGCTTGGGCTCCGGACGGCTGCCCCGATCCGGCATCCGACTCCGAGTCGCTGCCGCATCCCGACACGAGGAGCACACTCGCCAGTGCCGCTGCGGTCGATCCGAGCGTGACCCGGCGGCGAACCGAGCGGCGTCGAGGGGGTGGTTCATGGACAGTTCGACGGGTCGGATCGGACACGCCAGTCAGCGTATTGCACGTGTCAGGGATGATGGTGGGGTGGATGACCGACCCGACCAGACGCACGACCTCTCCGACGACCGGGAAACCAGCGAGAACGACCGCAGTGGGATGCTGCGCAGCTCGACCTCGGTGCTGGTATTGCTCGCGGGCATCGCGTTGGCGGTGATCGCGCTCGACGTGATCACCAAGTCGCTGGTCGTCGCGCTACTCGACCCGGAGCGCCCGGTGCACATCATCGGTGATGCCGTCACGCTGCGGCTCGTGCGCAACAGCGGCGCGGCATTCTCGATGGCGTCCGGCTACACCTGGGTATTGACGCTGATCGCCCTCGCGGTCGTGGTGGTCATCTTCCGGTTCAGCCGCAAACTCCGCTCGGGGTGGTGGGTCCTCGGTCTCGGGCTGGTCCTCGGCGGTGCCATCGGCAACCTGATCGATCGGATCTTCCGTGACCCCGCACCGCTGCGCGGACACGTCGTCGACTTCATCTCGGTCGGCTGGTGGCCCGTGTTCAACGTCGCCGACTCGGCGGTTGTGTGCGGTGCCGTGCTACTCGTCGTGCTGTCGCTGCTCGGATACGACTACGACGGCTCGCGGTCGGGCTTTGCCGCTCGGCGCGCCGCGAAAGTCGAGGCCGAGAATGCGTGAATCGCGTTCCATGCCGGTTCCCGACGGGATCGCGGGCATGCGCCTCGATGCCGGGGTGTCCCGCATCCTCGGCCTCTCGCGAACCGTCGTGGCCACTCTCGCCGATGCGGGTGATGTGACCGTCGACGGCGTCGCGGTCGGCAAGTCGCACAAGCTCGCAGCGGGGAGTTGGCTCGACGTATTGCTTCCCGAGCCGGACGAGCCGTTGCGGGTCGAGCCGACGCCGGTCGAAGACCTCTCGGTGATCTACCACGACTCCGACATCATCGTCGTCGACAAGCCCGTTGGCGTCGCGGCCCATCCGTCGCTGGGATGGAGCGGGCCGACCGTGGTGGGCGCGTTGGACGCCGCGGGATTCCGGATCTCGACCTCGGGCGCGGCCGAACGGCAGGGCATCGTGTCGCGTCTCGACGTCGGAACGTCGGGGTTGATGGTGGTCGCGGCGTCGGAGCACGGATACACGTTGCTCAAGCGCGCGTTCCGCGACCGCGAGGTCGACAAGGGCTATCACGCGCTGGTGCAGGGTCACCTCGATCCGCCGACCGGAACCATCGACGCGGCGATCGGCCGTCATCGGGGAGCCGACTGGAAATTCGCGGTGACCGCGAACGGCAAGCCGAGCATCACCCACTACGACACGCTGGAGATGTTCGCCGCGGCGTCGCTGCTCGACATCCACCTCGAAACGGGACGGACGCACCAGATTCGCGTGCACTTCTCCGCTCTGCACCACCCGTGCTGCGGTGACCTGACCTACGGAGCCGATCCGGTGTTGGCGTCGCGACTCGGGCTCGAGCGCCAGTGGCTGCATGCTCGGTCGCTCGGGTTCGCCCATCCTGCCGACGGGCGTTGGGTGGAGTTCGTCAGCCCCTATCCGGCCGACCTGCAGCACGCTCTGGACGTCCTGCGCGACACGTGAGTGCGCGCCCGCGCCGACACGCCGCGGGCGACACTCCGGGATCCTCGCCTCATCTGTCACGGCCTGGCGCGGCATGTTCGTGAGTGTCAGAGGGGAGTCCTACAGTGGTTGAGGTCGATCAGTGGTCGGGATCGATCAACGCGCACACAGCAACACACTGAGCATCACGCACAGCAACACACGTACTCAGCAACACGCACATTCAGTGACGTCCTGTCCGGGACGTTCCTTCGAGGTGAGAGGCATCCGTGGCCGGTTCGTTTGTCCACCTGCACAACCACACCGAGTACTCGATGCTCGACGGTGCAGCAAAGGTGTCGCCCCTGTTCGCGGAGGCCAAACGCCTGGGCATGACCGCGATCGGCATGACCGACCACGGCAACATGTTCGGTGCGAGTGAGTTCTACAACACCGCGATCAAGAACGAGATCAAGCCGATCATCGGCATCGAGGCATACATCGCACCGGAGTCGCGGTTCAACACCAAACGCATCCAGTGGGGTACGCGCGACCAGAAGGGCGACGACGTCTCGGGCTCGGGCGCCTACACCCACATGACGATGGTCGCCGAGAACGCGACCGGTCTCCGCAACCTGTTCAAGCTGTCGTCGCTGGCGTCCATCGAAGGCCAACTCGGCAAGTGGGCCCGCATGGACGCCGACCTCATCGCCGAACACGCCGAGGGCATCATCGCCACCACGGGGTGCCCGTCCGGAGAGGTCCAGACCCGTCTGCGTCTCGGTCATGACCGCGAAGCCCTTGAAGCGGCCGCCAAATGGCAGGAGATCTTCGGTAAGGAGAACTTCTACCTCGAGTTGATGGAGCACGGACTCGAGATCGAGCGCCGGGTCCGCGACGGTCTGCTCGACATCGGCCGCAAGCTCGGCATCAAGCCGATCGTCACCAACGACTGCCACTACGTCACCAAAGACCACGCCGCGAGCCACGAGGCGCTGCTGTGTGTGCAGACCGGTAAGACGCTGACCGACCCGACACGATTCAAGTTCGACGGCGACGGCTACTACCTGAAGTCCGCCGACGAGATGCGCGCCCAGTGGGATTCGGTCATCCCCGGCGCCTGCGACAACACCCTCGAGATCGGCGAGCGGGTGCAGTCCTACGCCGACGTCTTCACCCACCGCGACCGCATGCCGATCTTCCCCGTCCCCGACGGCGAATCGCAGCAGACGTGGCTGCGCAAGGAAGTGGCCAACGGTCTCGCCGAGCGTCGTTTCCCCGGCGTCGAGGTGCCGGAGGATTACCTGCGTCGCGCCAACTACGAACTCGACGTCATCATCCAGATGGGTTTCCCCGCCTACTTTCTCGTGGTCGGCGACCTCATCCGTCATGCCCACGAGGTGGGTATCCGCGTCGGCCCCGGTCGTGGTTCCGCGGCGGGCTCGCTGGTCGCGTGGGCGCTCGGCATCACCAACATCGACCCGATCCCGCACGGACTGCTGTTCGAGCGATTCCTCAACCCCGAGCGTGTGTCGATGCCCGATATCGACATCGACTTCGACGACCGTCGCCGCGGCGAGATGGTCCGCTACGCCACCGACCGGTGGGGCAGCGACAAGGTCGCCCAGGTCATCACCTTCGGCACCATCAAGACCAAGGCCGCGATCAAGGACTCCGCGCGAGTTCAGTTCGGCCAGCCCGGCTTTGCCATCGCCGACAAGATCACCAAGGCGTTGCCGCCGCCGATCATGGCCAAGGACATCCCGGTCTGGGGTATCACGAACCCCGAACATGAGAGGTTCGGCGAGGCCACCGAGGTCCGCACCCTCATCGAGACCGATCCCGACGTCAAGAAGATCTACGACACCGCGATCGGCCTCGAAGGCCTGATCCGTAACGCGGGCGTCCACGCGTGCGCGGTGATCATGTCCTCCGAGCCACTCACCGATGCGATCCCGGTGTGGAAGCGCGCACAGGACGGCGCGATCATCACCGGCTGGGACTACCCGTCGTGTGAGGCCATCGGTCTGTTGAAGATGGACTTCCTCGGTCTGCGCAACCTGACCGTCATCGGCGACGCGCTCGAGAACATCAAGCTCAACCGAGGCATCGATCTCGACCTCGACACCCTGCCGCTCGAAGACACCAAGACCTACGAGCTGCTGGCCAAGGGCGACACCCTCGGTGTGTTCCAGCTCGACGGCGCGGCGATGCGCGAACTGCTGAAGATGATGCAGCCCACCGGCTTCGAAGACATCGTCGCCGTGCTCGCGCTGTATCGCCCGGGACCGATGGGCGTGAACGCGCACACCGACTACGCCAAGCGTAAAAACGGGCTGCAGCAGATCAAGCCGATCCATCCCGAACTCGAAGAGCCCCTCAAGGAAATCCTCGCCGAGACCTACGGTCTGATCGTCTACCAAGAGCAGATCATGCAGATCGCTCAGAAGGTCGCGGGCTATTCGCTCGGGCAAGCAGACCTGCTGCGCCGCGCGATGGGCAAGAAGAAGAAGGAGATCCTCGACGAGGCCTACGACGGCTTCGCAGAGGGGATGCGCAACAACGGCTTCTCCCAGGCTGCCATCACCGCCCTGTGGGACACGGTGTTGCCCTTCGCCGGCTACGCGTTCAACAAGTCGCACGCGGCGGGCTACGGTCTGGTCTCCTTCTGGACCGCCTACCTCAAGGCGAACTACCCAGCCGAGTACATGGCCGGCCTGCTCACCTCCGTCGGCGACGACAAAGACAAGGCGGCCATCTATCTCGCCGACTGCCGGAAACTGGGCATCACGGTGCTCCCTCCGGACGTCAACGAGTCGCAGCACAACTTCGCCGCAGTCGGAACGGACATCCGCTTCGGTCTCGCCGCGATTCGCAATGTCGGCTCGGGCGTCGTGTCGTCGATCCTCGCCGCGCGCGACGAGAAGGGGAAGTTCACCAGTTTCTCCGACTACCTCAACAAGATCGATGTCACGGCGTGCAACAAGAAGGTCACCGAGTCGCTGGTGAAGGCGGGCGCATTCGATTCGCTCGACCATCCGCGCAAGGGTCTGTTCCTGATCCACGTCGAGGCGGTCGAGTCGGTCATCGGCACCAAGAAGGCCGAAGCGATCGGACAATTCGACCTCTTCGGCGACGCGGGCGGCGGAGCCGACGACACCATGGCCGAGGTGTTCGCGGTCAAGGTGCCCGACCAGGAGTGGGATTCCAAACACAAGCTCGCACTCGAACGAGAGATGTTGGGGCTCTACGTGTCCGGGCATCCGCTCAGCGGCGTCGAACACGCGATCGCCGCCCAGACCGACACCTCGATCACGCAGTTGCTCGAGGGCAACATCTCCGACGGTGCGCAGATCACCATCGGCGGCATCATCTCGTCGGTGACCCGCAGGGTGAACAAGAAGGGCGAGCCGTGGGCGGCCGTCACACTCGAGGACATGGCCGGTGGCGTCGAGGTCTACTTCTTCCCGCGTGCGTTCCAGACCTACGGGATGGACATCGTCGCCGACAACATCGTGTTGGTGAAGGCGCGCGTCAACATGCGCGACGACTCGATGATGATCAGCGCCAACGACCTCGCCGTACCCGATCTCAATGCCGCGGGGGCCACCAAACCGGTCGCGCTGACACTTGCGGCTCGCGCCTGCACGCCCGACCGCGTACAGGCACTCAAGCAGGTGCTCACCCGACATCCGGGTCCGGCCGACGTGCACGTGACGCTGGTCAGTGATGAGCGCTCGACAGTGCTGAAGCTGACCGAGTCGTTGCGTGTCACGCCCAGTTCGGCCCTGATGGGCGATCTCAAGGCGCTACTCGGGCCGACCTGCCTGGGCTGACCAACGCGGGTACGCTCCATCAATGCCCGGCCACATCATCGTGCACGGCGATGACGCCCTCACCGAGCGCATCACCGAAGAACTACGGCTCGCGGGAGCGACGATCGTGTCGCTGCACGATCCGGCAGAACTGTCGGACGTCGGCGTCGAGACCGCCGCGGCCGTCGTCTGCGCCGGTTCCGACGACGCGCTCAACCTCGAGATCGCCCTTCTGACACGCCAACTCAGCGCCGAGGTGCGCGTCGTGACCAACCTGTCGAGCGGCGTCCTGCGCGACGCTGTCGCTCTCGGCAACGGCCCGGGGGCGGTGCTCGACGTCGCCGAGCTCGCGGGTCCGTCGGTGGTCGAGGCGTGTCTCGGCCGCACCACGCACCCGATTCCGGTGGCGGGCAACGACTTCCTCGTCGCGGGCGACTACGCGTCCCGCGACGCCACGTTGCGCGAACTCTACGGCGACCTCGCTCCAGTCGCCGTGCTGCGCGGTGAGCACAGCCCTGACGAGGGGGAGGTGGTTCCCTCGCCCGGGCGCGATCTCGCTGTGAGAGCGGGCGACTGGGTCGCGATGATCGGCACCGCCGACGAGTTGGCGCACCAGAGCATCGCTGTCAACGGCGATCCCGAGCGTGTGCACCGTCGACGCAACCGCCCCGTCTCGATGCGTCTGCTCGGCGGACTCCGGGCGTTCCGAGACGACGTGAATCCCAACCTGTTCCGTGCACTCGGTGTCTCGTTCGCCCTGTTGCTGGGCGCCACGGTCCTTCTGCGCTTCACCTACCACCGGCCAGGAATGAGCTTCGTCGACGCCCTCTACTTCTCCACCGAGACAATCGCGACCGTCGGCTACGGCGACTTCAGCTTCGTCGGTCAGCCGACGTGGCTGCGTCTCTTCGCGATCGCGTTGATGTTCGCGGGCATCACCACGACGGCGATCCTGATGGCGTTCGTTGCCGACCTGCTGCTGTCGCGCCGTATCGGGACATCGGCCGGACGCCGACGCGCGAGCCAGATGTCGGGCCACGTGATCGTGGTCGGTCTCGGCTCATTCGGAATCCGTGTCGCCACCGACCTCGTCGCGCTCGGTTATCCGGTCGCGGTGGTCGAGCGCAATGACGACAACCGTTACCTCGCTGCGGCAGCAGAACTCGACATCCCGGTCGTCTTCGGTGATGCGACGCTCCGCAGCACGTTGAACGACGCCGGACTTGCGCGGGCTCGGGCCGTCGCCGTGCTGACACACGACGACATGGTGAACATCGAGAGCGGCATCGTGCTGCGCGAACTACTCGGCGCACGGTGGTCCCGCGGCGCCGACGGACGACCTGGGGTGCCCGTCGTCATGCGCGTCTACGACCACTCGCTCGGTAAGGCCGTCGCGCATCGCTTCGGATTCCAGAACGTCCGGTCGACGGTCGAACTGGCGGCGCCGTGGTTCATCGGGGCTGCCCTGGGGCTCTTATCTGTAACTTGGTTACGGTGTATCTGACTGTGAATCACATGACGGTTTAGATTGTGGGTGACACCCCTCCAGTCGGGTGTACCCGTCGATAGGGCTTACGTGGGCGTCGAGGACCGGCGTGGAGTCGTTTGAGATTGGCAGTCGGGGGCCAGCAGAGGATTGGTTCCGTGATTCATCCGGTAAGTCGTTCCCGATGTCACACCCGGGCGAACTCTCCGGGAGTTCCCTGATGCGGTTGCCGGGTCTGGGATGCTGCAATCGAGGTATGCATGTGGGCGAGCAGGTATTGGTGAGTATTTCTCGGCAACTTGGGCGACCTGCCGGGATTCGCGGTCGAATCGTTGGCCGGGTAGTGAATCGACGCAATCGTGAACCTATCGCTGCCGCGGTGGAGGCTGCTGGAATCCGGGCGGGTCAAGTAGTCGCCGATGTCGGGTTCGGTGGTGGTGTCGGATTAGGGTTGTTGCTTGATCGTGTAGGGCAATCGGGCATGGTGCACGGATTCGAGATCTCCACAACGATGATCGACGGCGCACAGAGACGCTTCCGTCGCGAGGTCCAAACGCGGAGACTGTCACTGACTGCCGCGCCGATGGAGGCATTACCTGTTCCGGACGCTTCGATTGACGCGTTGATCAGCACAAATACGATCTACTTCATCGATGATGTGTTCGCCGCATTCAGTGAGCTCAATCGGATTCTCGCTGGCAACGGCTGCGCCGTTCTCGGCATCGCAGATCCGGATGCTTTGCGAGCGATGCCGTTCACGCAGTACGGGTTTCATGTCCGGGAGTTCGATGCGATTGTCGACGAACTCCAGCGAGCCGGCCTGCATGTCGAGGAGCGGATCCGCGCCGGCAGTGTCGACTTTCCCTACTGGTTACTCGTCGCACGCAAGTCGGGTGTCCGGTAGCGGTTTTCGATGGCTCCGCTGCCTGGGTGCGCCTGACCGCCTCACTGTGCGGTCCGGCTCGCCCCGCAGCTTCGGGTAGGCGACGTCGCTGAAGGAAACTCGTGGCGGACAACAGCATCAATGCTGTTCAGTCCAGGGCGGTGTGACGTGGGGAAGGCATCTTGGGCCGTGACGACCGAATGCCTGAAGTTGTCGGCCTGTGCCCCGGTCGGTGAATCGGCCTGGCTTTCGTTCCGTTCTTCAAGCAAGGATGGATCATCATGAACAGGAAGTATTCGCCGGAGATGCGTGAACGGGCGCTCAGGATGCTCGCGGAGACGAGACCGTCGCACCCGACGACGATGAGCGCCATCCGGCACGTCGCAGGCCTGCTGGGAATGAGCCCGGAGACGCTGCGTCTGTGGCAGCGCCGTTACGAGGTCGATGCTGGCGTGAAGCCCGGGCTCACCACCGACGCGGCCGCGGAGATCAAGCGGCTGCAGAAGGAGGTTTCGGAGCTGCGGAAGGCGAACGAGATCCTCAAGGCTGCGAGCATCTTTTTCGCGAAGGAGCTCGACCACCCCTCGACGAAATGATCCGGTTCATCAACGAACATCGAGAGCGTTTCGGGGTCGAGCTCATCTGCCGCGTCCTTCGACCGGCAGTCCAGGGGTTCCTCACCTCCCGCGGCTACCGCGCCGCTGTCGCCCGTGTGCCCTCGGCGCGGCAGCTGAAAGATGAGCTGCTGGTACCGGAGGTCAGCCGGTTGCATGCGGAAAACTACGGCGTCTACGGGCGTAGGAAGATGCATGCGCTGATGCGTCGGCACGGATGGGAGGTCGGCCGCGACCAGACCGAACGCCTTATGCGCCTGGCTGGAGTCCGAGGCGTGAAGAAGTCGAAGCGAGTGTTCACCACGCGCCCGGACAAGACCGCGGAACTACCAAGCGATCTCGTGAACCGCCGGTTCACCGCCCCCGCGCCGCGGCGGCTCTGGGTCTGCGACGTCACCTACGTCGCCACCTGGGGCGGGTTCGCCTACGTCGCGTTCGTCACCGATGTCTACTCACGACGCATCGTCGGCTGGAACGTCGCGGCGACCCTGAAAGCGGAGATCCTGCCGATGCAGGCGCTCGATATGGCCGCATGGGACGCCGGTGACGATCTCACCGGGCTCACGCACCACTCGGACCACGGGTCGAACTACATGGCGATGGTCTACACCGACCGGATCGTCGAGCTCGGCGCGGTTCCCTCGACCGGAACGGTCGGCGACTCGTTTGATAACGCGATGGCCGAGGCCGTGAACAACCTCTACAAGACCGAGCTGATCCGTCAGCGCGGTCCGTGGCGGACCGTTGAGCAGGTCGAGCTTGCGACCCTCGAGTGGGTCTGGTGGTGGAACAACTCCCGCCTCCACGGCGAGCTCGACATGCGCACCCCCATCGAGGTCGAGCAGGCGTACTACTCTGACCTGGAATCAGCCAATCCGGCCCCTGCCGGACAAGACCAACGATAGGAACGAAAGCCAGGCCGATTCACGGTGCAGGCGAGACTCGGTCTGCCACGGTCGGCGGGCGTACTGTTGGATCGACGGTGAATGAGGTGTAGCGATGATGTTCTCTAACGGCGGCCACATGGGCAGTTTCGGGCACGGTTGGATGCTGCTCGTACTGATCGCAGTCTGGGCGTTGATCGCCGTCGGAATCACTCTGGCGATCCGTTCGTCGATACGCGCCTCTTCAAAGCTGGACCCCGAGTCTGTCCTCGGCCAGCGTTTGGCGTGCGGGGAGATTTCGGACGTGGACTACACGCGGATGGTTCGGCTGATTCGCGACGACCCCCAGGGGCCTCCAAACTGGTGAGAGCCGACCAGTCGGCGCAGTGGTCAGGCCTGTGGGGCTGGTGATAGTTCCCGTTGAACAGTGAGCCAGGACATGCCGTTGTGCGTGTTCCAATGCTGGCGACGGTGAGGGGCCACATTCGTATCGTCAGCATCGGTTCAAGGTTTCCTCAAGATCGTCCGCGAGGGTCGCTACCCGGCGCGTCGGAGACGACTCTGGGAGTGGACGTCCGCGATACATGCTCGCGGATTCAGTGCGGACCAGAAAGGCTGATCAGGATGGTTGAGGTTTCGAGGCGATCGGTGCTCATCGGAGGGTTGGCGGCGCTGGGGGTCGGGGTACTCGGCGCGTGCAGCCCGGACCGCCCTCAACGCCCTGAGTCGTCGCCGTTGCCGGGACCACCGTTGCAGGCGTCGCCGAAGCCGGGGCAGAAGGTGGTGGAGGCGTCTTTGACGGCCCGACCGGTGGCTGTCGACCTCGGTGCGGGCATTATCGCGAACACCTGGGCCTACGGCGACGAGGTTCCCGGGCGAGTGGTTCGCGCCACTGCGGGCGACTTCCTGCGAGTCAACGTCGACAACCAACTTCCTGCGCCGACGACCGTTCACTGGCACGGCATCCGACTTCGCAACGAAGCCGACGGAGTCCCAGACGTCACGCAGCAGGCGATCGCACCCGGAAACCGGTTCGTGTACGCCTTCACGGCCCCCGATGCTGGGACGCACTTCTTCCACCCCCACGTCGGGGCACAGCTCGATCGAGGTCTGTACGCGCCGATCATCATCGATGATCCGGCCGATGCGGGCGACTACGACGCGGAATGGATCGTCGTCCTCGACGACTGGACGGACGGGGTCGGGAAGAGTCCCGATCAGATTCTGGCCGACTTTCAGGCCGATTCCGGACCGTTGAAGTCGGGCATGGGCGGGATGGATCACTCGTCGATGCCGGGAATGAACCACGGCAATTCGTCGCTGGGTGACGCCGGAGACGTCGCCTACCCGCACTATCTCATCAACGGCAGGGTTCCGGAGGCGCCGACCGAGTTCCGCTGCCGACCGGGTCAACGAGTCCGGGTGCGACTGATCAACGCGGCATCGGACACGGTCTTCAAGGTCGCACTCGCCGACCACACGATGACGGTGACGCACAGTGACGGACATCGGGTCAACGACAAGCAGACCGGAGCCCTGTACGTCGCGATGGGTGAGCGCTACGACGTGACCATCACCGCCGGAGATGGCGTGTTCCCGCTTGTCGCGGCGGCCGAAGGCAAGAGTGGCCAAGCCTTGGCGCTCCTGCGGACAGCTTCGGGACAGGCCCCGCCGAGCACCATCCGCCCGCGCGAACTCGAGGGTCCAGTACTTCTTGGCGCCGATGACCTGGCCGCGGCGGAATCGGCACGATTGCCCGACCGCGATCCCGACACCACACTCAAAGTCACTTTGAACGGGCAGATGTCGCCGTTTGCCTGGGGGATCAACGGCAAGAAGTACGGCCAGGACACACCGCTGACTGTCCGGCCCGGCCAGCGGCTGCGAATGCAGATCACGAACTCGACGATGATGGTGCATCCGATGCACATCCACGGCCACACCTGGTCGCTGCCCGACCGATCGGGTTTGCGCAAGGATACGGTGCTGATCCGTCCGATGGGCCGCGTCAACGTCGACCTCGACGCCGACAACCCCGGCGCCTGGGCTCTGCACTGCCACAACATCTATCACATGGAGACGGGCATGATGACCACTCTCCGATACGCGTAGACGCACCAGCCCTGCGGCACCTAGACCGGTACATCGCGGGCCGACTGAGACACCTCGATCACCCCATCTACTAAGCTGCTTAGTAGATGGGGTGGTTTCGCCCCTCGCGGTCGCGTTCTGTGCACACGAGAGGTCGTATCCCATGGTCAAATTCCCTAGAGGCGGTACTGCCGCCTTCCTTCTTGCTGCCGTGATCATCGCAGGGTGTTCGCAGCCATCCCGGGATCTGGTGGCCGATCCGTCGGTTGCGTCGGCCGCGCCGTCGATCGAGCTCACCCCCGACGACGGGGCGAGCGGAGTCGATCCCCTTGCCCCGGTCGTGGCCACTGTGCGCGGCGGCACCCTGGAGAACGTGACGCTCGTCAACGATGGGGGGCGGCCTGTCGTCGGCATCATGACACCGGACCGCTCCTCCTGGAAGGTCGGTGAACCGCTCGGTTATGGCCGGACGTACACCGTGACCGCCACGGCTCGCGGCGGCGGACAGCGCGCCTCGCGCACCGGGTCGTTCACCACGCTCACCCCCGACAATCAGGCCGGCGTCACCCTGCAGACGACCGGCGGCACGCCACTGTCGACCGGAGGGACCTACGGCGTCGGAATCGTCATCGTTGCTCACTTCGACGAGCCGATTGGTGACCGCGCCGCAGCCGAGCGGCGACTGTCGGTCCGCACCACGCCCGGAGTCGAGGGCTCCTGGTACTGGCTCGACGACCAGAACGCTCACTGGCGGCCGCGCGAGTACTACCGTCCTGGCACCGAGGTCACCGTTGAGGCGCGGATCTACGGCGCCGACCTCGGCGGCGGCCTCTACGGTCAAGAAGATGCCGAGGCGACTTTCACGATCGGTGACTCGCACGTAGCGATCGCCGACGATCGCACCAAGCAGGTCAAGGTGTACGAGAACGGCAACCTCGTCCGCACGATGCCGACCTCGATGGGGATGGGTGGCACTGAGGTCATCGGGGGCACCGAGATCAGCTTCTGGACTCAGCGTGGCATCTATACGGTGCTGGATAAGGCGAATCCGGTCGTCATGGACTCGTCCACCTACGGTCTGCCGATCAACTCCAGGCTCGGCTACAAGCAAACCATCGCCTACGCCACGAGGATCAGCACCGACGGTGTCTATCTGCATCAACTGGACGAGACCGTCTGGGCGCAAGGAAACACGAATCTCTCGCATGGCTGCCTCAACCTCAACGGCGCCAACGCCCGCTGGTTCTACCAGTTCTCGATCCCGGGCGACGTCGTCGAGGTCCGCAACACCGGCGGGGCGCCGCTGGAGCTCTGGCAGAACGGCGACTGGGGCGTGCCCTGGGAGCAATGGCGAGCAGGCAGTGCGCTGGCCTGATCAGAACTCCTGCGAGACGATCACGAATAGATCTCACTCCCGCAACGATCTACTAAGGCGCTTAGTAGATCATTGGGTCGACATCGACGGCGTTGCAGCCCGCGCTGACATCGACCTGTCGACCGCGCTGACCTCCATGTTCTGCGATTGAAGGCGGCCCGCACACGCATTGCCCATTCCGTCGAATGTCCGGTTTGGTGCTGGTGGTGCCAGTGGTGCGCAAGTGTCATAGTGGCGTCCATGACTAGAGATCCCCTCGTCGGACTCACCTCCTCGCCATCATCGGCAACGCTCGCACCTCGGGTGCGGCACTGGGTGGGCACCGCCCCTGTCGCTCTTGGTCTGGCCGCGGCGGTTGCGGCGGGGACGCTGAGTCCAGCGCCCGCCGTGGCTGAGACCGCCAACGGTGTTGACGGTCACGTCGTGGTCGAGCTGGCGGCCATCGTTAAAGACAGCGTGCGGGCCGTGGCCGGACCTGACGGACTGGTGAAGCTGCTGGCCCCGATGGCCACCGTGACCTCATGTCTGACCGTCTCTGCCGAGACCGACCCCGCCGCAGGCGATCGGGTCGGAGCTCTGGGGTGCTTCGCGGCCGCCGGGACTGCCTTCGGTGGGCAGGCGCCATTGATCCTCGACGCGGTCCCTGTGGGGCGCCTACTGGCGACACTCGCTGCCGCGGTCGCGCCGCACGACCCGTCGATTTCGCACGGGGGATCCTCCGATCACCTCGCCCCGGACGGCGCCCGCCCCGCTCCCGGGCAGACTGCGGCCACCCCCACCCCCGGCGGTGTCCTGACCTCCACGTTCGGTGACGGTCGCGGTCATCAGGGCATCGACATCGGCAACCGCCTGGGAGCGCCCATCCTGGCGGTCGAGGACGGCGAGGTCATCAACTCAGGGCCTGCGGAGGGGTTCGGCCTGTGGATCCGTATCCGTCACGCGGACGGTGCTGTCACGACCTACGGTCACAACGATCAGAATTCGGTCAACGTCGGCGACCGTGTGCGTATGAGTCAGCAGATCGGCACTGTCGGCAGCCGCGGGGTGTCGAGCGGGCCGCACGTGCACTTCGAGGTCGCCGACCCCGCCGGGACGGCGATCGATCCGCTGCCGTGGCTGCAGGCCCGCGGCGTCACCATCGCCACCGAGGCATCGCCGCCGCCGACTGCGACGCCTCCGGACGTGTCGGTGCTGGCTCGGGGGCAGGTGCGCGACCGCCGACACTGACCTACTATGTTGCTTAGTAGATGGAGGGGTTGGCAGTGACGCGAACAAGGGTCAGTCATCGACTCGCCGTGGCGGTCGGCGTTCTCGCAGCAGTCCTCAGCGGTGCAATGATCTTGGTCTATGCCGAGACCGTTGACTTGCGAGGGCGCCCGCATGCGCACCGCCTCGGCTGGCCGCCGACCTGGCATTGGGTGTGGGCGGCAATAGTAGCGGCGATCGTGGCGCTCGCCGCGCGAGCGCTGCTGCGGCGACTGGTATTCACCGCGCACGTTCGCCGTGATTCGACGACTGCCGACCCGGCGGACGAGACCGACTCGACTCGACGGGCCGAGACACAGATGCTGACCAAGACAAGAAGGAGTGGCCATGCTGCGTGAGTGGTCCCTGGTGCGCTGGGTGGTGGCAGCAGTCACGGCCATCGCGATCGGATTGGCCGTCGGTATTCCGTCCGGACTGATCGACACGCCGTGGTATTCACGCATGACGCCGACCCTGTGGTGGAACTACCCGATTTGGCTGGCGACCGCGGTGTTGGGCGGCCTGATCGCGGCCACCTACATTCAAGCCCGGACGGCGCCGCGGATGGAGAAGAAACTCTGGGCGACGGTCGGTTCGGCGTTGGCTGTCGGATGCCCGGTGTGCAACAAGGTGGTGGTCGCGGTCGTCGGTGTCAGTGGAGCATTGACCGTCTGGGCGCCGTTGCAGCCGATCCTGGCTGTGGTGTCCGTGGCATTGTTGGGTTGGGCCCTGCAGCGACGGCTGCAGGGCGAACGGCGATGCGCGGTCGCGGCCTGACTGCGCGGTTTGCCGCAGTCAGTGCAGTGGCGTGAGGGAAAGGTGTGCGATGCACGGTCTGGGCGAGCTGGAGGCACGCATCATGGAGGTCTTCTGGCGCGATGACGCGGACAAACGTGTCCGCGACGTGCTCGAAGGGCTGGACGCGGAGCGCGAACCCGCGTACACGACGGTGATGACGGTGATGGACAACCTGTACCAGAAGGGGTGGCTGGGACGCGACCGGCGCGGCCGGGCGTACTGGTATCACTCGCTCAAGTCGCGTGAGCAGACCGTCAGCGATGCCTTGCGTGCGGTGCTGGCCGACGCCGGCGACCCGTCTGGGGCGCTGCTGCATTTCGTGCGGCACGCCTCCGACCAGGAAAGCGCAGCAATCGCTCAGGGCCTGCGGGAACGGGACTGACGCGGTGGTCACGGCAGCACTGTTGGGCGTGAGTGCGCTGGCTGCGGCTCTGATCGGTGACCGGGTCCTCGACGTCCTGATCGCGCGTGATCGACTCACGGCCAGGACCCTGCTGCGGGTGTGGGCGGCGCTGACCGCTGGCGTGTTCGTCGCCGCTGCGAGCTCGGTGGCCATCGTCGCCATTCCCGGCCACGCGAGCGTCGTGGGTGGGGTGTTGCAGACCTGCCTGAACGGACTCGACAGTGCGGTCAGCCGCACCCTCGAGTTGGTCGCCGGGCCAGGCGTGTTCGCCCTCGTCCTGGCCGTGTCCGGGTGGCGGGCTGCGGCGTTCTGGCGGACCGCCCGTCGCCGTGACCTCGAGATCGGGGCGCACCACGCACTGCTCGCGCGGTTGCTGAACCCGACGGGCGCCCGGTCGCCACTGTGGCTGCCGACGAGCACACCCATGGCCTACAGCACGCCCGGACGGACCGAGGGCCTGATCGTGGCCAGCGAAGGGCTGCGGCAGCGACTGGACCCGGCGGCGTTGTCGGCGGTGATGGCTCACGAACAGGCGCACGTCCATGGTCACCATCATCTGTTCGTCCGCGTCGCCGACTGTCTCTCGCACGCGGTGCCCTGGCTACCACTGACTCGGCAGGCGAGTCCCATCGTGCGCGCCCTGGTCGAGTTCGACGCCGACGCACACGCCGCGCATGAGCACGGCGACGCTGCCGTCGTCCGCGCGATCACGCACGTTCACCCGACCGCGCCGGCGGGCGCTCTGGGGATCGCTCGTGACTGCGTCGATCTGCGGTTGCATCGATTGGGCCGTTCCGCCGCTCCCGGCACGCGACCGTCGCGTAGTTCGTCCTACGCTGCCCCGACAGCGGCCGCGATGTTCCCCATTCTGCTATTCCTCGCCGGTCTGGCCACCGTCTTCCTGGCTGCCTGCCCCGCCTGACCCTCCTGGGAACCGGCCGGTGCTCGCCCGGCCCGTCGCATCGATCGTGATCGAGAGTCCGCACGCCGACGCGCACCGTCAGGCCGGGGCCAGGCTCGTTGGGCGCCCGGTCACACGGGCAGGACGACGTCGTTGATCAGCGCCATTCGGACCCAGTCCACGAACACATTCCACAAGCCCGTCACCAACATCACGCCGACACCGACCAGCAGGACGCCCCCGACGATCTGAATGGTGCGGGCGTGGCGGCGGAGGAAGCCAAGGCTGCGGACGGCCCATGCCGATGAGAACGCCAGGACCACGAACGGGACACCGAGGCCGAAGCAGTACGCGACGACCATCAGCGCGCCGCGGAACGGCGCGTCGCCGTTCGTGCTGATCGCTAGCCCGATGACGGCACCGAGGGTGGCACTGCTGCACGGTATCCACCCGATGGCGAACACGGCCCCCAGCAGCGGCGCGCCGACCATACCGGTGCGGCGGTGAGGCGTCATGCGGCGTTCTCGCCGGAAGAACGGAACCACGCCGACGAATACCAAGCCCATCACGATGGTCACGACCCCGCCGACGCGTTGCATCACTGCCAGGCGGGCCTGATCGAGGAAGACCGAGGTCACACCGAACAGCGCCACCGTGGCCAGGACGTAGACGAGCGTGAAGCCCAGGACGAACAGCCCTGCCGCGGCAACCACCCGCCACCGGCCGGACTTGGGGCCCTCACCGACCTGGACGGCGGGAGCTTCGGCACCGACCAGCCCCGCCAGATACGACAGGTAGCCCGGCACCAGAGGCACCACGCACGGCGAGGCGAAAGAGATGATCCCGACCAGCGCCGCGACACCCAGGCCCAGCAGCAGCGGACCACTGGTGACCGTGGCCGCGAACGTCGTTCCCAGATCCGCCAGAAACCACTGATTCACTGCGGCGCCGCCTTCTCCTCGGCCACCGTCACAACGGCAGCACGCAATTCGGCCTCGGTGATCGCTCGAAGGAACAGCTTCGCTGGGCGGTGCTGGCGGTCGAGGATCAGAGTGGTCGGGACAACACCCACGGGGACTCCGAGTGCGGCAAGGGTGGCGCCGCCGTAGTCGAAGATCGACCGATAGGGCACCTTGCGGTCGGTGGTGAAATCCTGTGCGGTCGAGCGCGAATCACGAAAGTTGATCCCCACGAACTGCACCCCACGGGCGCGGGTGTCGCGGTAGACGTTCTCCAGTGCCTGAAACTCGGTACGGCACGGTGGGCACCACGAAGCCCACACGTTCACCACAACAACGTCACCGCGGTAATCGGCGAGCCGGACAGTTCCCCGGTCGAACAAGTCCTCACCCTCGACCGCGCCGATCGCACGCCGCATGGCGGGCGCGTAGTCGATGACCGTCTGACCGTCAGGGGAGACGAACTGATTGGCGCGCACCGCAGACACGGCATCAGTGCCGGTACCGCACGCGGTCAGCACCGTGGCACCGATGAGCATCGCGCCGACGAGCGCCTGCGCGCGTCGCCGACGGCCACGCGCGCAGTCCGGCATCCTCTCGTCGATCCGGTACCTGTCCTCGGAAATGTGTCCGGGTGCCACACAACCACCTCCATCTACTAAGGAGAGTAGTACTAACTTGCTTAGTAAATGGTGAGAGTGATCGATGCCCGGGTGCTGACGGTGGCCGGCGGCGGACTAACCCGGCTAGCGGTCCAAGACTGCGCGCGTCGTTGATCCTGGATGCAGGTCGAGTCTGCGCAGCAGTTGTGCGTTCAGGGCCACGACGATGGTCGACAACGACATGAGGATCGCGCCCACCGACATCGGCATGACAAATCCGATGGGTGCAAGCACTCCGGCCGCGAGCGGGACGGAGATCAGATTGTAACCGGCCGCCCACCACAGGTTCTGTTTCATCTTGCGGTACGCCGCTCGCGACAGTTCGATCACCGAGAGCACGGAGCGGGGATCGTCGCTGGCCAGGATGACACCGGCCGAGGCGATAGCGACATCAGTACCTGCGCCGATCGCCAGACCGATGTCGGCCTGGGCGAGCGCGGGAGCATCGTTCACCCCGTCTCCGACCATCGCCACCCTGCGACCTTCGGTCTGCAGTTCCTGCACCTTGGCGGCCTTGTCTTCGGGACGGACACCGGCGAAGACACGGTCGATGCCGAGTTCATGAGCAACGGCATTCGCGACAGCTTCAGCGTCACCGGTGATCATCACGACCTCGACGCCCTGCGCATGGAGCGCATCGACAGCCTCGCGTGACTCGCGGCGGATCTCGTCGGCGAGTTTCAATGCGCCGATCAGCCGCCGGTCTTGAATGACATGCAAGATGATCGCCCCGTCCGCACGCCAGCGATCAGCGACAGGCAGTTCGTTGAGGTGTTCTTCGGCGAGCAGGTGCGGGCCCCCGACCCGCACTGTCGTTCCCTCGATCGTCGCGGTGACCCCCACTGCGGGCGATGAGGAGAAATCGCTGCTGGTCGGGACTCTGAGGCTGTGGCGATCGGCGGCGCCGACGATCGCGCGTGCGAGGGGATGCTCGCTGTCGGACTCAGCGGCCGCCGCCAACGCCAGCAACTGATCCTCGTCGACGTCGTCGACGGCAAAGACATCCGTGACAGTGGGTTCGCCCCGGGTGAGCGTGCCGGTCTTGTCGAATAGGACGCTGTCGACCGTCCGCATGCTCTCCAACGCAAGTCGGTCTTTGACGAGTACGCCGCCCCGGGCCGCACGCTCGGTCGCAATCGAGACGACGAGCGGAATCGCTAGGCCCAGAGCGTGCGGGCACGCGATCACCAAGACGGTGATCGTGCGAACCACCGCATCATCGGGCAAGCCGATCGCCGTCCACACAATCGCGGTGATCGCCGCGGCTCCGAGGGCAAACCAGAACAGCCATCCGGCCGCGGTGTCGGCGAGTCGTTGAGCACGAGACGACGAGTTCTGAGCATCGGTGACAAGCCGTTGGATCCCGGCGAGAGTCGTCTCGTCGCCGGTGGCCGTGATCACGATTCGTAGTCCTGAATCGGAAGCGACCGTCCCCGCGGTCACGGTGTCGCCAACACTGCGGGTGACCGTCTGGGACTCACCGGTGACCATCGATTCGTCCATCGCCGCACGCCCCTCGACGATCCGGCCGTCGGCTGGGATGCCCCCGCCGGGGCGAATGACGACGGTGTCGCCGACCTCCAGATCGGCGGGGGCCACGGCCTCGATTTGCCCGTCTCGGACACGTTCTGCTTGGTCGGGCAGAAGCGCGGCCAGGGAGTCCAGGGCCGAGGTGGTCTGGGCCAGCGACCGCATCTCGATCCAGTGGCCCAGCAGCATGATGACGATCAGCAGCGCCAATTCCCACCAGAACTCCAGTTGATGACTGACAAGTCCCAGCGTCGCCGCCCAGGACGCGAAGAACGCCACCGTGATCGCCAGTGCGATCAGAAGCATCATCCCGGGTTTCCGCGTCCGCAGCTCGCTCAGAGCGCCGGCCAGGAACGGCCAGCCGCCCCAGAGGTACATCACGGTGCCGAGCGCGGGCGCGATCCATTCGGCCCAGCCGGGGACCGAGTAGCCGACCAACATCGCGAACATCGGCGAGAAGGCGATTACCGGAACCGCGATGATGAGGTTGATCCAGAACAGTCGGCGAAACTCCCCGACGTGGTCACCGTGCCCACCATGCCCCCCGTGCGCACCGTGGTGGTCCCGGTGCCCACTGTGGTCTCCGTGTCCACTGTCGTGGTCCAGGTGCCCGCTACGCCCGCTGGGGGTGCCATGCTCTCCGTGATGGTCGGCGTGGTCGTTGTGATCTCGACCGTGCTCGCCGTGTTCGTTGTGCCCGCTGTGCGGTGGGTCTGCGACAGCATTGTGGCTCTCAGGCACTGCCGCGTCATGGCGGTCGACGCCGTGTATGGGGGCGCCGCCGACGTCTCGGTGGTGGTGGTGCGCGTGGGGGTCAGTCATCCTGCTGCCTTCCTCATCGTCATTCCCCAGCTGGGTTGGTGACTGTTGAAGTCGTCACCACCCCCGGCTCAAGACGTCGGTTGAATTTCGCTCTCGACGACCCACTTATGGTTGGTCATCTTCATGCCGTCCGCCTCGTAATCGACCATGTAGACGGTCTGGTCGGTGGAGCTGGCGATTGTTGCCTTCGCCCCCTTCATGCCCGTCATGTGATCGGCCTCGAGGGTGACTTCGGTGCCATCGGCCAGACGTCGATCTCCTGCGTTTTTGATCTCCTGTTGGACTACCCACTTGTGATCCTTGACCGGCTGGCCGCCGGTGGTCGGGGTGAAGTTCACCGAGTAGGTGTAGGTGTCGAAGGCGCCGACGATTGTGGCCCGCGCACCGTCCATGCCCGCCATGTGGTCTGCGGTCAGCATGACCTGGCTGCCGATCGGAAACTTGGGTGCTGAGACCGCCTTGATGCCGGCAGGTGCCGGTCCGCCGTCCATCGGGTGGTCCATCGGCGAATCGCTCATTGCTCCGGCACTGCTGGCCATGCTGCCACTGTCATGGCCTTGGTGGTCCTGGCTTTCGCCGGCACTGCAACCGGCCAGAACCAGTACTCCGACGAGTATTCCGGCCGAGACGGCCGTCATGAGAGGCTTGCGCATGTGGTCTCCTATCCACTCTGATCTCACCGAACGACGCACCGGTGTGGTGCATCGCCGTTTTCTCCGTTGTCGGCCGATTGCGCTTTGCTCGGCGGCCGCACAGGGCTGAAGGTGTAAAAGTGCGTTAACCCGCGAACGTCACGCCGACAGCAGGACGCGAGCTGGCGTCCATCAAATCCGCACTGCCGAATAGCCGGCCGCTGTGACTGCGTCGACCACCGCGGCCTCGTCGACGAGGCCGACGGCGGTGACCACGAGCCTGCCGGTCTGCGCGCTCACCTGAGCGTCCTGAACACCCTCTACGGCTGCGACTTCCTCGCGCACCGAGGCCTCGCAATGCCCGCACGTCATGCCTGTTACCTGATACTCGCTCGACGACATGTCTTCCCACCTCTCCAGTTGATACCCCATGGGGGTATGATGTTCCGATGACGATATACCTGCCGCCGGCCGTGATGCAAGAGTGCCGCCGCGCATCGCAGGTCAGGCGACCTGGCGAGAGCTGCCAGGTGTGGGGCGACTCGGTCAGTTGCGGTTGACTACGTCTGCACGTGACCGTTCGGGCGTCTCGGCGGTGTACTGATCAGTGAGACCGAGACGGAGGTGTTCGCTATGATAAACGGCCTCGTCAAGCAGTTGAGCGACGTGGGTGTCATAGAGGCTGTACACAATGCTGCGGCCGTTGCGTACCCCCGTGACCAGGCCCAGGTTCCGTAACAGTCGTAGTTGGTGCGAGACCGCGGACGGCTCCATCTGCACGGCCGCCGCAAGTTCTCCCACAGCCATGGCTCCGCCTTGAAGCTCGGATAAGATCCGCAGCCTGCTCGGAGTCGCCAAAGCCTGCAGGGTGGTGGCGACGCGGTCGGCGGTCGCCGCGTCGAGTGAGGTCGTTGTCTCGCCGCCACTGCCGATCCGGTGTCCCATGATCAACATCATACTTCGCACTACTCACATGAAGAGGTGTTCATATATTCTGATTTGGTGATTGATTCGAACCAGAGAGAGTGACCCGGGATGGACATGGCGACGACACAGGTCGACCAAAGCAGGGGTGCCGCGAGGCGTGGCTATGCCGGGGCGCGGACCCGTCCATGGGACCTTGCCGAGGTCCGATGGGCAGTGGCCGCATTGGTGTTGTTCGTGGCCGGGCTGGCCGCGCAGCTCGGCGGCACGGCGCCGGCAGTGTGGTGGACGCTATATCTGGCCTGCTATGTCGTCGGTGGGTGGGAGTCGGCGCTGTCCGGTCTGCAGGCGTTGCGCGAGAAGACTCTCGACGTCGACCTGCTGATGGTTGTGGCCGCGATCGGTGCTGCCGCGATCGGGCAGGTCACCGACGGTGCCCTGTTGATCGTCATCTTCGCGACTTCCGGCGCCTTGGAGGCCTGGGCGACGGCTCGCACCGAGGATTCGGTGCGCGGACTGCTCGACCTTGCGCCGAGTCGGGCCACGGTCCTTGGCGCCGGCGGGCACGAGCAGATCGTTGACGCCGCGGGGTTGGTCGTTGGCGACGTGATCCGGGTCCGCCCCGGTGAGCGTATCGCCGCCGACGGCACCGTCATCGACGGTGCCAGTGAAGTCGATCAGGCCACCATTACTGGGGAGCCGCTACCGGTGATCAAGCGGGTCGACGACGAGGTCTTCGCCGGTACGGTCAACGGCACCGGCGCACTGACAATCCGCGCTGACCGGCCTGCCGCCGACTCGGTCGTCGCGCGTATTGCGGCGATGGTCGCCGAAGCGTCGCAGACGAAGGCGCGAGCACAGCTGTTCATCGACAAGGTCGAACAGCGGTATTCGATCGGCATGGTGGCCTGCACGCTCCTGGTGTTCGCGATTCCGCTCGCGTTCGGTGCCGAACTGCAGCCGTCTTTGCTGCGAGCGATGACGTTCATGATCGTTGCGTCGCCGTGCGCGGTGGTCTTGGCGACCATGCCGCCGTTGCTGGCCGCCATCGCCAACGCAGGTCGCCGCGGCGTCCTTATCAAATCAGCGGTGGTCATGGAAAATCTGTCGACGATCGACACTGTCGCATTCGACAAGACGGGCACAATCACCTCCGGCCGTCCTGTCCTGGCCACCGTCGACCTCACCGGGCAGGGCCTCGACCTCGGCCACGGCATCGACACGGTCCTCAGCGTCGCCGCAGCCGTCGAGTCACTCAGTGAACACCCACTGGCGGCGGCCATCGTCTCAGCTGCCCATGAGCGAGGGCTATCGGTCCCGCCGGTGGAAGGCTTTGCCGCGCAGCCGGGGAGCGGTGTGACCGGCGTTGTTGGCGGGCACCAGATCGCGGTCGTGTCTCCACACACCTCGGACACCCCCGCGGCGGTCGAGGTCGCCGAACTCGTTGCTGCCGCCGAAACGCGAGGCGACACCGCGGTCATCGTCGTCGACAACGGGGCGGCTATCGCAGTGTTGGCTCTGGGCGACTCGCAACGCGTCGACGCGGCCGCCAGCGTGGTCGCTCTGACTGGCGATGGAGTGAGTACCGTCCTGTTGACCGGTGACAACGCAAAAGCCGCGGAACGCGTCGCGGCCGACGTGGGCATCGTTGACATCCATGCTGAATTGCTCCCGGAGGGCAAAACGGACGCCATTGCCGCCCTGCACGCTGGCGGTCGCACTGTCGCTATGGTCGGCGACGGGGTCAACGACGCGCCCGCGCTCGCTGCGGCCGAGGTTGGGATCGCGATGGGCGGCGCCGGTTCTGATCTGGCGTTGCAGGCTGCCGATGTCGTCGTCGTCCGTGATGATCTGACCGCAGTGCCCTCGGTCCTCGCTTTTGCTCGGCGGGCGCACCGTGTCGTCGTCGCCAACCTCATCATCGCGGCGACGTTCATTGCGGTACTGGTGCTCTGGGACCTGCTCGGCACGCTGCCTCTGCCACTCGGTGTCGCCGGCCACGAAGGGTCCACCATCATCGTCGGGCTCAATGGTCTGCGACTGCTCCGGCGTTCTGCGTGGCCACGAATGATTGGGCACTGATCAGCGGAGCCTCCGAAAAACGGCGGCGAATCAGGCGGCTTGTGTGTGCGACGATGACATCCATGGAATCGGTCCGGCCCTCGGTTGCCGCCGTCCACGATCGTGTGACAGTGCATCTGGACGCCCTCGACGACGCGACACTGGTCGACCAACTGCGCACGCTGCTCGGTGCGCGTTTGGTTGCGTATCTGGCCGGCGCGCCCAGCACCGCTGCGGTCAGCGACTACATCACACACGCGGCCGCAGTCCCGGACCACGTCCGAGCCCGTTTGAAGGTGGCCTACAGCGTGGCGGCCCTGCAACACCAGCTCGGCGCTACCCCATCGTTGATCCAAGCCTGGTTCCAAGGACGCAATCCGCGCCTGGATGATCGAGCACCGGCACAGGTCATCGCCGACGATCCCGGCCGCTTCCGAGGCACGCTCATCGCGGCCGCCGTAACTCTGGTGGGTGGCTAGGTGGACACTGACGCCGCGTTTGCGGCCTCCTGGCGGATCGGCAGTCGAATCAATGCCGTTGCTCAGGCCGAGATCCTCGTCGACTCCGTGGTGGGACCGCCACAGCACATTCGGCGACGACTGGATGCCGTCATTGACGACCTCCTCGATCCTGCTGACTAGGCTGGCGAACAGACGAATCAGCCGATGGCCCTACGGTTGGGCGCGATGTGCGCAATGACGTTCTCGAACCGTGGGACGGGACGTGCGCCGGTTACCCGAGAATCGTCGGCGGTCTGTCGTCACTCGTCCGCCGTGTCTAGCCGGCCGTAGAGTTTGGCGATCAGCACGTCCTTGGCGCGAAGTTCTGCGCGGAGGCGACGGAGTTCGGCATCGTTGGCCGTTAACTGAGCGCGAAGCGCCGACACGATGGAGCTGTCGGTGGCTGCAGCCTCGGGTGGCGGGGCGATGGTGGTGTGGGCGCGGATCTTCTCCCGCAGGTCCGGATGGTTGTAAATCGTCTTGCGGGTGACGCCGGCACGTACAGCGACGGCGTTGATGTTGATTGTGGCCCCCGATCTCCGCATGGCGGTGAGGGCCTTCTCAATCCGAGTCCGGACGTCGGCGGAGCGCTGCTGTGCGTGGGCGTTGAGCGCGGCGATCGCCTGATCAGTCGGTGGCGTCATACCCCATCACCTCGGTTCTCAGCTTTCCCTAGTGCGATCTCGTGCAGCCCTCGAGTCTGGATCTGCAGCAGCGGTCGCCGATCGGAGGTGCCGGCCCCGGCCACCGCAGAATCGCGATCGGCCGATGCCTGGTCCTCTTCGGCAGCGAGTCGGGCGATGATGGCATCGAGCGAGGCGATCTCGCGGAGACGTTCGTGGACCCAGACATTCTCGTCGGAAAGTTGCCGACCCGTGCGCTCGTGGTATTGGCGGCGCCGCACCTGGAGAAGCGACTCGGTACGGGTGCGCTGGTCGGCGAGTTCGTCGAGGTGTGTGCGGTCGGTGGCGAAGTGACCGCAGGTCAGGCAGGCGTTGCCTTTGTCGCAGGTCTGCAAGGGCGGCAGCAGACAGACGCCGTTCGGGAGGACGCGGTCGGTGCGTTGGGACAGTTGGGTCATGTCGTAGACGTCGGTGGGGCTGATGCCCAGGTCGGCGCCGTGGGCGCCGATCTTCTTGTGCTTGAGGAACTCCGCTTCCGCAGTGGCTGCGAGGGTGGCCGCGTATCGCAGGGTCATCTCGGGTGAGGCGTGTCCGAGGTAGCGCTGCACGACGTGGATGGGGACGCCGTCATTGAGGAGCTCGGTCGCCCGGGTGTGCCGGAGCCGGTGGGTTTGGGTGAACCTCAGAGGGTTTCCGGCGCTGTCGGTGAGTCCGTGGACTCGGTCGAGTTTGGCCAGTGCGGATCGGTAGGAGGCATACGGGCGGGGGCGTTGCCCCTGAAATTGGTGCCGGACCCCGAGAAACAGGTACTTCGGGGTCAGGTCCGGGTAGTGGTCTCGGTTGTACTGTTGTTGTTCGGCGATGATGTTCACCACGGCCTGCTCAACCAGGATCGTCGGGATGACGCCGTCGACCTTGGTCTGCTGGTACCGGAGTTTGGCGACGAACGCATCGGGGTCGTTACTGTCTACGGGACGTTCGATGCCAGGGATCGCCTCCAGGGGTTCGTGGTCGAGCATCAGGATCTCCGAGGCTCGGCGGCCGGTCAGGGCTTGAAGCAGCCAGATGCGGGCGGTCTGCGGGTCACCGAGGCCGGCAACGACCGATAGGGTTCGGTCGGGGTGGGTGATCGACACCGGGAATCCGCGGTCGGCGGACAGGACGTCGAGGTAGCACAGCATCTGCTGCAGTTCGCTGGTGCTGTACCAGGTCAACTCCCGAACGCGGGAGGAGTGCCGAGTCCGGAACGCCGGCCCCCACAGCCGGGTGTGCGCGGCCGAGACCGCCAGCCAGCGACGATCGCCGGTCGCCGCCGCGGCTTCGGGGGCGTGGTCGGCCATGAACGTGTAGAACACCTGCGTCTGGCTGCGGGCCTCGTCGACGGCCGACGCCGACAACAATCGCCCAGGCCGGGCACAGGCCTGCGGTAAGTGCAGGTAGCCGGAGAAGTCGGTGAACACCTGACGCAATACTGCGGGGTCGGTGCTGATCACTGGATCGTCGATGCCCTGAGCCTGCAGGAACGGCCCGAGAAGGCGGGACAGGGTGCGGGCCCGCTCCACCGCCGACGACCACCGCAGCAGTTCGGTGCTCAGCGCGGTCCGCAACCAGAAGCGGACACCGTCGCGGAGCCAGCGCGGTTCGAGGGTGTCCAAGCGTAGCGCTTTGTCGTGGGCCGGTTCGTGCTCGCGTTGCGGGATCCGCCGATCGGCTCGCAGATCCCAGATGTCGTGCTCCCACCACGGCTTGGTGCCGCAGCGGACACTGACGTGCAGGTGCATCTGCTCGATGAAGTTGGTGATGTTGCGGCGCGAGTTCGCCGACGCCAGGCGGGCATTGCGCTGCTCGAACCCCACCAGCGCCGACCGGGTCAGGTCCGCGACACCCAGGTCGGTCACCGACGTCGGTGGATCACCGTGGACTCGTTGATAGTCGGCGACGGCCGCGGTCAACGTCAGGGAGAACCAGCGCAGCAGGGACGGTTCGATCTTGCGGAGTCCGTCGGCACCGCACAGCCACACCCACCACGCCAGCTCTTGCTGCAAGCGCAGCGGAACCGACTGCGGGGTGAAGTCGTGCCCGTCCGGGTTCCGCAGGTACCGCCGATTGAGCAGAAACACGCGATCGGCGGGCGCCTGGTCGATGCGGTACCGCAGCTGCCGCCATTGATCGGGGACCCGCGCCCACTGCGCCTCCCACAAAGAGTCCCCGGAGGGATCTGCGGCGTCGGCAGGTATCAGCCGCGGGGTGTGGTCAGGTGTCATGGATTCCCCTCCAGCCCGCGACGTAGTTCTTCCACTGCGACAGGGACCGCATCTGCGCGTCTTCGGTCACCCATCCGTAGGTCGAGAGAGTGGTCTGCACATCCTGGTGGCCCAGGCGCCGCATCACCACGTGCGGCGGAGTCCCGTTGAGGAGCAACGCGGTCGCATGCGTATGACGCAGCCAGTGCGGCGACCAGTCGGCCGGCACTGTGTCGGGATGGTGGCGCCGCACCTGGTCGACCCGGGCGTACACGGTCTCCACCCGCATCGGCGCGAACTGCTGCCCGCGAACGAGATTGACGAACACGAAATGTGAATCCAGGTTCTCCACGAGCACGTCAGCGCACATCTGCACGAGCATCCACACGTACTCGGTGTAGAGCGCGGCCAAGTCGTCACCGATGTAGATGCGGCGAGCCCCGGTTTTGGCGCGCAGGCCGTGAGGATGATCATCGCGGCCGACGATGTCGATGGATGGGGTGACGCCGCCAGTGATGTGGAAGTCACTGTGCCGCAACGATAACGTTTCACCCAGGCGCATGCCGGTCTCGGCCAGGACCGCCATCATGAGTCGGTCGCGGAGTCCGACAGGGCCGCCGGTCCAGCCGGTGTCGGTCTGGACCGCACAGTCGTCGAGGATCGCGACCACCTGCGCTGGATCCAGGACCGGCGTCGCAGACTGGTTCGGCAGCCGAGTCCGGTACAACGGCCGCCGGTGATCGCGGTGCGGGCCGACACCGTCGAGGAAGCCCTTGTAGGGGCTCGCCCAGCGTTGGGTCCGGCGGGCACTGTAGAGCCGCTCATACGGTTCGATCAGGTGATGAGCATCGGCGTGGAAGGTGTACAGCGCCAGCACAGCAGCACTGTAGGTGGCGACCGAGGATTCGGCGAGCCACCTCTCCCGCTCGGACAGTCGCGTCACGCCGGGCAGGTCCCCGTACCGCAGGTAGGTCAGGAAGTCGCCGAACCGGGACACCGGAAACTGGTCCCACTCGTCGCCGACATGCTCAAGCAAAGTCCACCAGTATCCCAGGCCACGGGCGTAGCCGCGGACGGTATTAGGTGAGCGGTCCTGATCGCGCAGAAACCGCAGGAACTCGTGCGCAGGCAGAACGGGTAGACCGGTGTCGTCGACGACGGTGTAGGAGTCGGGCCGGTCAGGGAATCTCATTCGCTGTGCTCGGGCCATCACCGCCACCTCCGCCGACGATCACGCTTGCCGCGAACGGTGAGCGCCGGCGAAGTCGACCTCGACAACCGCGCCGCGGCGGCCGGTGACCGACGGCGCGGCCGCTGACGCCGGCGTTGCTACAGCCTTCTGAGCCGGCCCTCGCTGGCCGACCATCAACTCGCCGATCACATCGACCGGCAGGATCAATCGGCGTGCGGCCAGAGCCTGCACAGATTTGGTGCCGTACACCGCTTCGACCCACCTGCTCATCAGGCGAGGACGCTCGGGAAGCCGATCGTCCCAGCCCGGTTCGGTGCGGCCCCAGGTGAACCCGGTATCAGGATTCACCCGCGTATACAACTGCTTGCGCAGCGTCTCGTAACGATGCTCGTCCATGGCGCCGGACTCGTAGAAGTGGCGCAGCAATGCGCCGAGCGAGATGCCCCACTTCATCTTCACCGGAAGGAGATTCACCAACGACGGTGCACTACGCAACGATGCCGACGCATGCGCGTACGGCGCCAGGAACTCCGAAGCGAATCGCGAGGCCTCTTGCTCGCGTTCGTCGGTCATCTCACCGGCATTGCGATGGAGCATCAGGTGCCCGAGCTCGTGTGCGAGCGTCCACCGCGTCCGTTCCCACGAGTCCAACTCCCGCGACGCGACCAGAGGCCGTTCCCGGAATTCTCCGATCCACACCGAGCACCCGAGATGCTTCTCCAGACGTCCGCGTGAATTGCCTTCCAGGCCTTGGGATCCGAATCGTTCACTCCGCATCATCACCGGGATCCCACTTCGTTCCATCAGATGAGTCAGGTCCGCAATCGGCGCATCCGGTCCGACATTGAGCATCTCCCTGGCCGCCGCGGCCGCAGCGACAGGATCCAACGTCGGTCTGGGCTCAATCAGTAAGGGCGGCAACTTCTGCGCAGCATGCAACTGGAGCAGGAAGTCACCTGACAACGCCATCACCTGCGCCATCCGATTTTTCTCGGCAGCGGTCATCGCCTTCGGCGCCCGGAACGACAGATCCGACGGCTCGACCCGCGACACCGGTGCGGTGGTGAAGAACTCCGCAGGAAACCGCAGAACCTCACTCAAATGATCGACGTCCTGGACGGCCAACTCGACGGTCTCCGCGCGCTCCATCCGCGTCAACCGCGCACCAGACCAGCCCATCTTCGCGAGTACTTCTTTGGCGGTCATCCGTCGGAGCAGTCTCGCTTGCCGGACCCTGAGTCCGTACACCTCACATGTGGTCATAACGTCCCCGATTCAAACACTCGCCGACTGACGGTAGCGACCGGGTCTGACAGTTCCGCTAGGCCGGCGAAGGACCGTCGCCCTCCTGAGCCTTGCCCAGCAGGTCGCCGAAGTCGTCGTCGTTCTCGGCGACGACCTGACGAGGCTGCACTTGCCGCGGGAGTGGAGTCGACGCCAAAATCGCCACCGTCGACGATGAATCGATCCCGACCACCGCCGCCAGAAAAACCTCGGCCACCTGCACCGAGTCCGGCGTGAACGAGTAGAGCACGAACCATTCCACTGGGCCCGAGGGAATCTGCTGCTCCGGATCGGGAACAGGGAACGGAAGCACCCAGTCGGCCTCCGCCGGGCCGGAGTCCCGCTCGTCGGGAGTCACCGGAACCGGGCCGGTGCGCACGATTAGACGCTCGCCCTGCTCCGGGATGACCGACGC
>NZ_DLSO01000182.1:0-20779 GCF_002500165.1 Gordonia sp. UBA7860
GGCCGACGAGGTGCACCGTGGTGTCGGTGTTCATCCACGTCCACTCGTCCGGTCGCAGCGTCGTGCCGAGCCCGTTCGCCACGTCGAGAACGGTGAAGACGGACTCCAGATTCGACATTGTCTCGCCTTCTACCAGGTCGATCGACGGCTTGATCCATACCGCCGGTGTCTGACCGTGCAGACCCGGCGTCGCTGCGGTGTCGGTCGTGCCGATGAAACCGACGGTGCCCCAGTCGACGCCCAGGTCACTGTCACCCGTGACACCGCGAACCACGGGCAGCGTCTCCGGGGAGGGCAGTGGTTCGCGCGGTGCGCGTGTGATCGTGGTCGAATCCGTTGTGCGCATGCGCCACCCGACACTCTGCGCCGCCAGTCGGTACCTACCGTCGGGTTGCCTGACCTCCAGATCGGCTTCGATGAGCGCGATCTGTTGTCCGGGACGAACCACCCTGGCCCGCACCCGGTTGAGCCCCATACCGATGGGCCCGAGGATCTCGGTGGTCACCCGCGTGAACTCCTGTGTGGGATCCGGCGCACAGCGCAGAAGACTGCGCATCAACAGCCCCGCCGGGGGTCCTCCGTGCTGGATGTCTGAGGCCCACACACTCAGAGTGGCAGCGGTCGGAGAAAAGTACTCGAAATCGTCAGCATCGTCGTCGGAGTTCGGGATGTCGTCGACGCGCTCGTAGTAGCAACTCTCCACGACCCGACCCTAAATGACGTGAACCCCACGTACCCGACCAGGTCAGTGTCATCCGATCAGACGCTTTCACTACTGCGTTCAGACTAATTCTCGACGTGTGCACGGCGTCGATCTGGTCAAACGACCAGACTCAGCGCTGTTCGCGACAGTTACATCGACTATTGAGATCGCAATATTCGGTCACGGACGTCCCTGCTGCCAACCGCACGGCGGCACTGACTCACGAGGTTGCCTGTGTACCGACTCCGGAAATCGTTCGGCAGTGCTGCCGTCGGTTGCGCGCTCTGTGCGGGAACCGTTCTTCCCCTCGCCCTCTCGTCGACAACCGCGCACGCGGGCGTACCTTCCGTCGCGGCAACTCAGGACACCGTCAACGGCCTCGCCGCCGATGGCGTGTTTCGCCCGGCCGACCCCGACGACGGCACAGGTCCGGACTGGTTGAGTACGGCGATCGGAGCGCACAACGGCGATGTTCTGATCGTCGTCACCCCGGGTACCGACGACGGAACTCTTTATCCGCGGATCAGAGGCTTCCGTGCCGGCGACCGACCGACGTACATCATCGACTACCCCGAGGCGATCGGCCCGATCATCAGCGGACGCTCGGGCGCTTCACTGCCGATCTTCGCGCCGTCCTACGATGAGTCGCGCGACATTGCCGTCACGCAGAACCTCAAGGCCATGCATGCCTTCGCGACGCAACAGGGCGAGAATCCGACCGTCGTCTATACCGGCTTTTCGCAGGGTGCCGAAGCCCTCGGCAACGCGGCCGAACAGGCCGTCGCCAGCAACGCAGACGGGACGGCGATCGACGTCGACAAGTCCTACGTCCTGCTCATCTCGGATCCGCGCAGCCCCTGGGGGCTGAAAGCATGGGCTGCCGACCACCCGGCAGTGGCCGGGCTGATGGAGCTGGCGGGTGCCGAGTCCAACGGAGCGCGCGACCCGCAGGCGACAGGCGATCTACCGGTCACGTCGGTGATCGTGGTCGGTGATCCCGTCGCCAACTTCCAATGGGTCTGGAATCGACCGGTGAGTTCACTCCTCGTCGACGCTGCCGGTTTCCTCACGGTCCACACCGGACTCGGCGAACAGAACTACGGCAACCTCATCGACTACAGCCAGGAGCCGACAGTTCTGCACAGTGCGGACGGCAACACCACCTACCTCGTCTACACACCGAAGCACCATCCGTTGACAGCGCTTGCGGTACTGATCAACACTCGCCTGGGCATCCCGTTCGACGACGATGACGTCGCCCGCTGGGACAGCGTGAACAACGCCTTCTACCCGCTCCAGGCGCCGGGGGTGCAGAACGCGGCCGTCGACGTCGTCGACCCGACCGCCGCACGCACGGCACCGACGGACAAGCCCGGTTCGGTGTCGGGTGCCGCAGTCGCGAACACCCCAACGCCCGCTCCCGCCGCGTTGTCGACGAACACCGACGAGTCCGTAGGCGACCGACATCTCGCCGATGCCCAGCCGTCAACGAAGGGCCGCCACCGCGCGCCCGAGCGAGCTACCACGCCGCCGCCCGCAGCGTCGGCACCCGCTCTCGATTCGAACACCACCAACCCGTTGCCGCTGACCAAGCCGGCCGAAGACGCGAGCCCAACCGAGCAGCACTCACCAGCAGTACTCCCATCACCACCAGTGCCCCACTCACCGGCAGCCACCCACCCGTTAGCAGGGTCGCAGTCACCGACGGCTCCGCAGACGCAGTCGGACGGACCCCAATCAGGCGGACCCCGACACGCTGCGGATGCACAGCCCGACGCGCCCCGTGAAGGGGTATCTGGAGGCGGGGTCGCGGAACGCGGCAAGCATGCGATGACCGGACACGGTCGGCATGCGGCCGAAAATGCCGCTTAGGCAACAGGATTCGGACGAGATGGGCTGACCGGTCGCGCGATCAGGCGACAAATCCGGGCGGGGGACCGGGGTACTCCGGTATCTCGCCACCGAACTCAGGGCACCGAGACTTGTGTTCACACATCCGACACAGGGCGGACCGTCGAGGCCGGAAGTCGCCGGAGGCGACTGCTTCGCGGATCGCCTGCCAGATGGCCGAGAGGGTACGACCGAACCGTTCGAGCTCGTCGCGGTCGGGCGTGTAGCTGAGCACCTGGCCGTCGGAGAGATACATGAGCTGGAGCCGATGGGGCACCACACCCCGAATCCGTAGGATCGCCAGCGCATAGAACTTCATCTGGAACAGCGCTTTGGCCTCATACCCTTCACCGGGCGCGCGGCCGGTCTTGTAGTCGACGATTCGGATCTCGCCGGTCGGCGCGACGTCGATTCTGTCGATGAAGCCCCGCATCAGGACGTCGTCGCTTTCGATCTCCACGTGTTCTTCGACGGACTCGGGTGTGAACGCGGTGGGGTTTTCGAGGCGGTAGTAGTTACCGATCAGCTTGATCGCCTTCTCGACGAATTTGTCGTCGTCGCCGTCGAGGATCGCCCCCAGCGACGGGTCGGCTTCGCACATCGCCGCCCACGCGCCCTCGACGAGGAATTCGGCAGACTCGCGGGTACGGAGCTCTGCGGGCAGATCGAACAGATTCTCCAGCGCCGCGTGGACGACCGTGCCGCGTGTCTGCGCCTGCGTCGGCGTCTCCGGGAACCGGTCGATGGCGCGATAGCGGTAGAGCAACGGGCACTGTTTGAAATCGGCGGCCCTCGACGGTGACAGGGCAAGCGGCCGGCCGACGAGTCCCCGCCCATGTCCGAGCCCATGTCCCTGCCCGCTCGCTTCGGTACTCAACGCCGAGGAGGTCGCGGTGGCCTGGGCGGGCGAGGTCGCAGGGTGTCCGGCCGCGCCGTCGTTCTGGGCGATGGTGTCGGCGGAGGACCCGGGGTACGAAGTCATGCTCACATTTGGCAGGGTAGGTCGCGGCAGTGACATTGCTGCCGCCCGACATGCGCACCCTGACCTCGGATGTTTCTCATCGGTCACATGCGTCACATCAGTCTCGAGAGGAAACACACATGGCGTCGAGTGGCGCGTTCGTCGTGGGCGACAGGGTCCAGCTCACCGACGCCAAGGGCCGTAAGTTCACGGTCAATCTCGAAGAGGGCAAACAGTTCCACACCCACCGTGGCGCCATCTCGCACGACGATCTGATCGGATCTCCCGAGGGCAGCATCGTCTCCGCCACCAGCGGCACCGAGTACCTCGCTCTACGACCATTGCTCGTCGACTTCGTCCTGTCGATGCCGCGCGGTGCGCAGGTGATCTACCCCAAGGATTCCGCACAGATCGTCAGCGAGGGCGACATCTTCCCGGGTGCTCGTGTTCTCGAGGCGGGCGCCGGCTCCGGAGCCCTGACGTGCTCGCTCCTGCGGGCCGTCGGGTCCGAGGGCGAAGTCGTGTCGTACGAGATCCGCGAGGATCATGCCGACTACGCCCGTCGCAATGTCGAGACATTCTTCGGCGGGACGCCCGCCAACTGGTCGTTGACCGTCGCCGACCTCGTCGAGATCGATACCGATGAGCGATTCGATCGCGTCATCCTCGACATGCTCGCGCCGTGGGAAACCCTTGATGTCGTTCGAACGGTATTGAAACCAGGCGGGGTTTTGACCGTGTATGTGGCAACGGTCACGCAACTCTCGCGGGTCGTCGAAGCGCTTCGTGAACAAGAGTGCTGGACCGAGCCGCACGCGTGGGAATCGCTCGTCCGTGACTGGAGCGCTGTGGGTCTCGCGGTGCGCCCCGAGCACAAAATGCAAGGACACACGGCTTTTCTCATCACCGCACGGCGCCTGGCCGACGGCGTCACGACGCTGCGCCCGCAGCGTCGTCCGACAAAGGGATGAGCACAGCGCAGCAGGTATGAACAAAACGCGGTCCCCTCGGAGAAACACCGCGAATACGTTGCGAAGACTCACATTTAACACACCGTCAACACCGCGTATCGCGCGGTGCGCGGCGATATTTGCTGCCTCCCGGTAGCGTGGTGTTACGGCGCAACCCACTGGGGTCGTTGCCGGGGAGAGGAGTCAGCAATGACCGAATCTGATCGCCATGAAGCCTCCGGTGAGAATGTGGCAGACGAGACCGCGAGCAATTCCGCCGGGGAACAATTCACTCCTGCTTACACGCCCCCGTTGCGCGCAGAAGCCGGCCGTCCGTCCTTCGGACGTCAAGCAGACGCTTCGGACCTCCAGGAGCGGGTCGACAACCTGACGACACGCAATGCCAAGCTCCTCGAGACCCTCAAAGAAGCACGACAGCAACTCGTAGCCCTCCGCGAAGAGGTCGACCGCCTCGGACAGCCGCCGAGTGGATACGGCGTACTTCTCGAGATCTATCCCGACCAGACCGTCGATGTCTTCACGTCGGGCCGCAAGATGCGGCTGACCTGCTCGCCCAACATCGATCTCGACTCGTTGAGCAAGGGTCAGACGCTGCGCCTCAACGAGGCGCTGACCATTGTCGAGGCGTGCGAGTTCGATTCGGTCGGTGAGATCAGCACGTTGCGCGAGGTTCTCGGCGACGGTCAACGCGCACTGGTCGTCGGCCATGCCGACGAAGAGCGGGTCGTGTGGCTCGCCGAACCACTGCTCGGCGATGTCGACGGTGAGGACGGTAAGCGTCGCAAGCTGCGCCCCGGCGATTCGCTGCTGATCGACACCAAGGCCGGCTTCGCGTTCGAGCGAGTCCCCAAGGCCGAGGTCGAGGATCTCGTCCTCGAAGAGGTGCCGGACGTCGGTTACGAGGACATCGGTGGTCTCGGCAGGCAGATCGAGCAGATCCGCGACGCCGTCGAACTGCCGTTCCTGCACAAGGATCTGTTCCGCGATTACGCATTGCGTCCACCAAAGGGAGTGCTGCTCTACGGACCTCCCGGTTGCGGCAAGACGCTCATCGCCAAGGCGGTCGCCAACTCGCTTGCCAAGAAGATCGCAACTGCGCGCGGCGACGATGCCAAGGAAGCGAAGTCGTACTTCCTGAACATCAAGGGTCCCGAGCTGCTCAACAAGTTCGTCGGCGAGACCGAGCGCCACATCCGATTGATCTTCCAGCGTGCACGTGAGAAGGCGTCGGAGGGCACGCCCGTCATCGTCTTCTTCGACGAGATGGACTCGATCTTCCGTACCCGCGGCTCAGGCGTCTCGTCCGACGTCGAAACCACTGTCGTGCCACAGCTACTCAGCGAGATCGACGGTGTGGAGGGCCTCGAGAACGTCATCGTGATCGGCGCGTCCAACCGCGAGGACATGATCGACCCGGCAATCCTGCGGCCGGGACGTCTCGACGTGAAGATCAAGATCGAGCGACCCGACGCCGAGTCGGCGATCGACATCTTCTCGAAGTACCTCGTCGAGGAACTACCGGTACACGCCGACGATCTCAACGAGTTCGGCGGTGATCGCACCGCATGCGTCAACACGATGATCGAGAAGGTCGTCGAGCGGATGTATGCCGAGAGTGACGAGAACAGGTTCTTGGAGGTCACCTACGCCAACGGCGACAAGGAGATCATGTACTTCAAGGACTTCAACTCCGGCGCGATGATCCAGAACGTCGTCGACCGTGCGAAGAAGTACGCGATCAAGTCGCAGTTGGAGACCGGCGCCCCCGGTTTGCGGGTGCAGCACCTGTTCGATTCGATCCTCGACGAGTTCGCGGAGAACGAGGATCTGCCGAACACCACCAACCCCGACGACTGGGCGCGTATCTCGGGCAAGAAGGGCGAGCGGATCGTCTACATCCGCACGCTGGTCACCGGCAAGAGCTCCGGCGCAAGCCGTGCGATCGACACCGAGACCAACACCGGTCAGTACTTGTAGACCTTCGGTACTTGCAGACCTTCGGTACTTGTAGGCCTTCGGTACAGACAACTGCGGCCGACCCGTTATGGGTCGGCCGCAGTTGTGTCTGTTCCCGTTGCGTTTCGGGCTTACGACGGCATAGCGGGCGGTTCACCCGCCGACGCCGGGTAGCGCACCAAGCCCAGTTCGGCATCGTCGGTGAGCAGCGGATGCCGCGGCAGCACACGCGCGGTGTAACCGAGCACCCCCGATCGATACGGTGCGACCGCCGCGCGGAAGCGCGTTCGGCCGGAGGCATCTGTCCCGGGCACCGGTTCCATCGGCGAATGCACCGCGTCGTAGATGTCGCCGTCGTCGGTCACCCGACCGAGCACGGCTTGCACGGTCACCTCGTCGGGCGCGAGTTCGCCGAGCGAGACGTGCGCCGTCAGGTCGAGCTCGTCGTCGGGTGTCGTCGACTCGTCGATCCCGGCGATCGCCACCGACTTCCACGACGACGCGAGCGTCGAACGGTACGAGGCGAGCGAGGTGGCCAAGGCGTACCCGTCGGCGCACGCCTGCTGGTACGAAATCCCAGCGGGCACATAGAGTTCGAGGGTGTAGTCGCGGACCATGCGCGACGCGAGCACCTTGGGACCGAGCACCGCGAGAGTGTGGCGGACCATCTCCACCCAGCGCGTCGGCACGCCGTTCTCGCGTGCGTAGTACAGCGGCACGACGGTCTCCTCGAGCAGCGAGTACAAAGCCTCGGCCTCGAGGTCGTCGCGACGATTCTCGTCGTTCACACCTTCGGCCGACGGAATTGCCCAACCGTTTTCGCCGTCGGCCATCTCGTCCCACCACCCGTCGAGGATCGACAGGTTGAGTCCGCCGTTGAGCGCCGACTTCATCCCCGACGTTCCGCACGCCTCCATGGGACGTACCGGATTGTTGAGCCACACGTCGCAGCCTGCGTAGATGTGTCTCGCCATCGAGATGTCGTAATCGGGGAGGAAGACGATGCGGTCGCGCAGTTCGGGATCCTCGGTGAACTTCACGATCTGTTGGATGAGCGCCTTGCCGCCGTCGTCGGCCGGATGTGCCTTACCCGCGACGACGAGCTGCACCGGCCGTTCCGGATCGGTGAGGATCCGGCGCATCCGGTCTGGGTCACGCAGCATCAGCGTCAGTCGCTTGTAGGTGGCCGCCCGTCGCGCGAAGCCGATGGTCAACGAGTTGGGGTCGAAAAGATCTGCGGTCCAACCGAGTTCGGCGTCGGTGAAGTCGCGGTCGCGGCCACTTGCATAGGCGCGACGTCGGACCTCGTCGACTAGTCCAGCGCGCAATTCCGAGCGGATCGCCCAGAGGTCTGCGGCGGGCAAAGCCGCGTAGACCGCAGGTGCGGCGTCCTCGTTGCCCCCGCTGACGTCCTGCCATTTGCGCGCAACCCACGTCGGTCCGTGCACGCCGTTGGTGACCGCACCGATCGGCACCTCGTCGGCGTCGAACCCGGGCCACAGGTCGGAGAACATCTCGCGACTGACCGCGCCGTGCAGTTGCGACACCCCATTGGATCGCTGACCGAGGCGAAAACCCATGTGCGCCATGTTGAAGACACCCGGATTCGATTCGTCGCCGAGTTCGAGAACCGTGCTCGCCGACAGCCCCGGCAACAGATTCGACGTTCCGTCGGGTCCCGGATCGAGGTAGAAGCGCACGAGATCGTCGGGGAAGCGGTCGATTCCGGCGGGGACGGGGGTGTGCGTCGTGAAGATCGTCGACGCTCGGACCACGGACTCCGCGGAATCGAAGTCGAGCCCAGCGGAGTCGACGAGCTCGCGGACCCGCTCGACACCGAGGAACCCCGCATGGCCCTCGTTCATGTGAAAGACGGTGGGCTGTGCGCGTTCTGCGAGACGGACGTATTCACGCAACGCGCGCACCCCACCGACGCCGAGCAGGATCTCCTGCTTGATGCGGTGGTCCTGATCGCCGCCGTAGAGACGGTCGGTGATCCCGCGCAGTTCGTCGTCGTTGGCAGCGATGTCGGAATCGAGGAGCAGCAACGGGATTCGACCGACGGTGGCCACCCACACCTGTGCGTGCAGCGTGCGTCCGCCGGGCATCGAGATCTCGATGATCACAGGCTTCTCCGCAGCGTCGGTCAGCAACGCCAGCGGTAGCGCACCCGGATCGTTGACCGGGTACCGCTCGATCTGCCACCCGTCGTGCGAAAGACTCTGCCGGAAGTAGCCGCACCGATAGAAGAGCCCGACGCCGATCAACGGAAGACCGAGATCCGATGCCGCCTTGAGGTGGTCGCCCGCGAGGATGCCGAGACCGCCGGAGTAGATCGGGAGCACTTCGGAAATGCCGAATTCCATCGAGAAGTAGGCGATTCCATCGGGCATGGGGTCTCCCGACGTCGCGCGATCGCCGTACCACTGGGGTGACGTGCAGTACTCGTCGAGGTCTGCACGCAGCGCGGTGAGTCGCGCGAGGAACTCAGTGTCGGAGGACAACTCGGTGAGTCTCTCGGGCGACACCTCCGCGAGCAACCGCAGCGGATCACCGGTCGCTTCCCACCTGGCGGGGTCGATGGTGGCAAACAAATCCCGGGTCGGTGCATGCCAGACCCAGCGGAGATTGTGAGCGAGAACGGCGAGATCGGACAGGGGAGCGGGCAACGGAACCCGAACGGTGAACCGGCGGAATGCTTTCACGTGTAGAAGGTCCCACACGAGCGTCGCCGGTGCGACCGGTGCGAGGTGGTGGGTCCGACCTTTCATCCGACCGACATCTAGTCTCAATACCATGCAGCGAATCATCGGCACCGAGGTCGAGTACGGGATCTCCGCGCCAGGCGACCCGACCGCGAATCCGATCATGACGTCGACACAGGCGGTGCTCGCGTACGCCGCAGCAGCCGGGGTGCCGCGCGCCAAGCGCACGCGCTGGGACTATGAGGTCGAATCACCGCTGCGCGATGCCCGCGGATTCGATCTGGGGCGCGGGACCGGACCAGCACCCATCATCGACGCCGACGAGATCGGCGCCGCGAACATGATCCTCACCAACGGGGCGCGTCTCTACGTCGACCATGCACATCCCGAGTACTCGGCCCCCGAGGTCACCGATCCTCTCGATGCGGTGATCTGGGACAAGGCGGGCGAGCGGGTGATGGAGGCAGCAGCCCGCCACGTCGCGAGTGTGCCCGGCGCTCCGCGTCTGCAGTTGTACAAGAACAACATCGACGGAAAGGGTGCGTCCTACGGCACCCACGAGAACTACCTGATGAGTCGCGACACGCCATTCACCGCGGTCATCGGGGGCCTCACGACCTTCTTCGCCTCGCGTCAGGTCATCACCGGCGCGGGTCGCGTCGGCATCGGCCAGTCCGGCGACGAAGCCGGCTACCAGCTCTCTCAGCGCTCGGACTACATCGAGGTCGAAGTCGGACTCGAGACCACGCTCAAGCGCGGCATCATCAACACCCGCGACGAGCCGCACGCCGATCCCGAGCGCTACCGCAGACTCCACGTGATCATCGGCGACGCCAATCTTGCCGAGACCGCTACATACCTCAAGGTCGGCACGACGTCGCTGGTACTCGACCTCATCGAGGCCGGCGTCGACTTCTCCGACATCGAACTCGCGCGCCCGGTCTCGGCTGTACACGCGATCAGCCATGATCCGACGCTGCAGGCGACGGTGGCGCTGACCGACGGCCGCGAACTCACCGCGCTGGCACTCCAGCGTGAGTACCTCGAACGATGCATGAAGTTCCACGAGCGTGAAAACCCCGACGACGCGCGAGCGATGGACGTGCTGAGGACCTGGGCCGATGTGCTCGACCGGCTCGAGCGCGACCCGATGGAATGCGCCGACATCCTCGACTGGCCCGCGAAGCTGCGCATCCTGGAGGGTTTCCGACAGCGCGAGGGACTCGGCTGGTCGGCCCCGCGACTGCAGTTGATCGACCTCCAGTACTCCGACGTCCGACTCGACAAGGGCCTCTATAACCGTCTGGTGGCGCGCGGCTCGATGAAGCGACTCGTCGACGAAGCCGACGTGACGCGCGCGATCACCGAACCCCCGGAGAACACTCGCGCATACTTCCGTGGCGAATGCCTGCGCCGGTTCGGCGCCGACGTCGCCGCAGCGAGCTGGGACTCGGTCATCTTCGACCTCGGTGGCGATTCGCTGGTGCGGATTCCGACGCTGGAACCGCTGCGCGGAAGCAGGGCACACGTCGGCCAACTCCTCGACTCCGTGCACTCGGCGTCCGAGCTGGTCGATCAACTGACGACTTGACCCGTTGTCGACGGGGACGTGTTCAACCCTCTTTTCGCTTGAACCCCCGGTAGTGTGGATTCACGAGTTGGATGTGACTGCGCCGCACCGCGATGCAGGAGGAAGCGACGAGCGAGTGAAGCGAGCGATGTCGCTGACGACGAAGAGCGGTGACCAGAGGCGCAGTCACAGGCCGGGGCGGAGCCCCGGCAAAACCTAAGGAGTGCACATGGCGCAGGAACAGACCACTCGCGGCGGCGGCGGAGACGACGGCGAACTCGGCTCCGACGGCAGTGCGGGCCAGGAACGGCGTGAGAAGCTCGCCGAGGACACCGATGACCTCCTCGACGAGATCGATGACGTGCTCGAAGAGAACGCTGAAGACTTCGTGCGCGCGTACGTGCAGAAGGGTGGCCAGTGAGCGAGACGTTCGGTTCACTGTCCCCGTCCGGTCCCACCAGAAGTTCCCACCCCACATTCGGCGCCGACATCTCGTCGTTCACCGACTATCTGCGGGTCAACGCGCCCGACCAATTGCCACAGGCGAGAGCTGAACGCATGGGCACCTTCACCTCGACCACCGACACCTCCGAGATCCCGCACGGCACCACCATCGTTGCCGTGAGTTTTCCCGGCGGTGTGGTGCTCGCGGGCGATCGACGCGCCACGATGGGCAACATCATCGCGACTCGCGACGTGCAGAAGGTCTACGTCACCGACGAATACTCGGCGGCGGGGATCGCGGGCACGGCCGGTATCGCCATCGAAATGGTCCGACTGTTCACCGTCGAGCTCGAGCACTACGAGAAGATCGAGGGTGTTCCGCTGACCCTCGACGGCAAGGTCAGCAGGCTTGCCTCGATGGTGCGCGGCAACCTCGGCGCCGCGATGCAGGGGCTGGCCGCCATCCCGCTCCTCGTCGGCTACGACATCGACCACGACAGCCCGACCGAGCGGGGTCGCATCTTCTCCTTCGACGTCGCCGGTGACCGCCACGAGGAGTTCGGCGGCTACCAGGCCATCGGCTCCGGTTCGGTGTTCGCGAAGTCGTCGTTGAAGAAGCTCTACCGTCACGATCTCGACGCCGGCTCGGCGCTCGCTATCGCCGTCGAATCGCTGTACGACGCGGCCGACGACGATTCGGCGACAGGTGGTCCCGACATCGTCCGCAAGATCTTCCCGACCGCCGTCGTCGTGAGTGCCGAAGGCGCGCAAGAGGTTCCACCCGCCGACATCGAGGCGGCAGCCCGGGCGATCATCGAGCGCAGAGCTGCAGAGCATGAGGAGGCGCCGCGATGACCTTCCCGTATTACGCAAGTGCCGAGCAGATCATGCGCGATCGCTCGGATCTCGCGCGCAAGGGAATCGCCCGTGGGCGCAGCGTGGTCATCCTGACCTACGCCGACGGCGTGCTCTTCGTCGCGGAGAATCCTTCGAACACCCTGCGCAAGACGAGTGAGATCTACGATCGGATCGGCTTCGCCGCTGTCGGCAAATACAATGAGTTCGAGAGTCTGCGCAAAGCAGGTATCCAGCTCGCCGACATGCGTGGCTATTCGTACGATCGGGCCGACGTGTCGGCGCTCTCGTTGGCCAACACGTACGCAAACGCGTTGGGTTCTGTGTTCACCGAGCAGCCCAAGCCGTACGAAGTCGAGTTGTGCGTGGCCGAGGTCGCCCGTTTCGGAAAGCCCAAGCCCTCGCAGTTGTTCCGCATCAGCTACGACGGCTCGATCGCCGACGAGACGCGGTTCATCGTCATGGGCGGCGCCACCGACGCCATTTCGGCGGCGCTGAAGGACAGCTACGAGCCCGATCTGCAACTGGCAGATGCCCTGAAGATCGCGGTGGACGCGCTCTCGACTCCGACTGAGGCGTCGAACGGAACCCCAACTGCGCCACGCGAACTGAGCCCTGGCGATCTCGAGGTCGCGATCCTCGACCGCAATCGCCCCAGGCGCGCGTTCCGACGACTGACCGCCACGGCGGTGGCCGACCTGCTGCCCGCACCTGCCGCAGAGTCGAGCGAATCGACACCGTCCGACGGCAGCGGCGATGCGGCGGGCGACGCCCCGAGCGATTCGGGCGCGTCCTGATCGTGCAACCGGTCGACGCCGGATTCCGCGGGTAGGGTTGAAGAGTGCAACGTCGAATCATGGGCATCGAGACGGAATTCGGTGTCACCTGCACCTTCCACGGCCATCGCCGACTGAGTCCAGACGAGGTCGCGCGGTACCTCTTCCGACGGGTCGTGTCGTGGGGGCGCTCATCGAATGTGTTCCTGCAGAACGGCGCGCGACTCTACCTCGATGTGGGGTCGCACCCCGAGTACGCGACGGCCGAGTGCGACAGCCTCATCCAGCTGATCAACCACGATCGCGCCGGTGAGCTGGTACTCGAGGATCTCCTGGTCGACGCCGAACAGCGACTCGCCGATGAAGGTATCGGCGGCGACATCTACCTGTTCAAGAACAACACCGACTCGGCGGGCAACTCGTACGGATGCCACGAGAACTATCTCGTCGTCCGAGCGGGGGAGTTCTCCCGGATCTCCGACGTCCTGCTACCGTTTCTCGTCACCCGCCAGCTGATCTGTGGTGCGGGCAAGGTGCTCGCAACGCCAAAGGCCGCCACCTTCTGTCTCTCGCAGCGTGCCGAGCACATCTGGGAGGGCGTGTCGTCGGCGACGACGCGGTCGCGTCCGATCATCAATACGCGCGACGAGCCCCACGCCGACGCCGAGAAATACCGCAGACTCCACGTCATCGTCGGCGACTCCAACATGTCGGAGATGACCACTCTGCTCAAGGTCGGCTCCGCGGCACTCGTGCTGGAGATGATCGAGGCAGGGGTCGCTTTCCGCGACTTCGCTCTCGACAACCCGATCCGCGCGATTCGCGAGGTCAGCCACGACACGACGGGCACGCGCCCGGTCCGCCTCGCGGGTGGACGGCAGGCCACAGCACTGGAGATCCAGCGCGAGTACCACGCACGTGCCGTCGAGCATCTGGTCAATCGCGCGCCGGATCCAGAGATGGACATGGTGGTCGATCTGTGGGGACGGATGCTCGACGCCGTCGAGGCCGACGACTTCTCGAAGGTCGACACCGAGATCGACTGGGTCATCAAGCGCAAGCTGTTCCAGCGCTATCAGGACAAGTACTCGATGGAGTTGTCGGATCCGAAGATCGCGCAACTCGACCTGGCCTATCACGACATCAAACGCGGACGAGGTGTCTTCGACCTCCTCTCGCGCAAGGGTTTGGTCACGCGCGCGACGACGGACGAGGCGATCAAGACCGCTGTCAACGAGCCGCCCCAGACGACGAGGGCCAAGTTGCGCGGTGATTTCATCTCCGCGGCGCAGAAGGCCGGTCGCGATTTCACTGTCGACTGGGTCCACCTGAAGCTCAACGACCAAGCTCAGCGCACGGTGTTGTGCAAGGACCCGTTCCGCAGCGTCGACGAGCGCGTCGATCGCTTGATCGCATCCATGTAGCCGTAAGCTGCATGGCGTGGTTACGTCGAAAGTCGAGCGTCAGATCAACCTGGTGATCTGTCTGCTCTCGACCAAGCAATACGTCACCGCTGAGTACATCCACCGCAACGTGTCCGGCTACCACGACCAGGAGCGTTCCGACGAGGCGTTCAATCGGATGTTCGAGCGTGACAAGAACGATCTGCGCGATCTCGGGGTGCCGCTGGTCACCGGTCCTTCGCCGGAGAGCGGGATCGAGGGATATCGCATCGATCCAGACTCGTACTCACTGCCCGACATCACGCTCGATGAGCAGGAGGCTGCGGCCATCGCGATGGCCGCAGCGCTCTGGGACAACTCCGACGTCTCGACCATCTCGCAGACCGCCGTCCTCAAACTCCAGGCAGCGGGAATCGACGTCCGTGCCGACGACGAGATCGGTGTTGCGGCGGTATCGCAGCGTTCCCTCGGTGGTGAGCAGTCTCTCGCGCCAACGCTGGCAGCGATCGACGGTGGCCAGGCCATCACGTTCACCTACCGCGCGGGCGCGACGTCGTCGGGAGAGACGAGGACGCTCGAACCGTGGGGCGTGGTGACTCATCGGGGTCGGTGGTACGTCGTCGGCCACGACCGTGGTCGCGAGGCAACACGGACCTTCCGGCTGAGCAGGCTTTCTGATGTCACCGCCACCGGGTCGGCCGGGGTCGTACACCGTCCGGAGCACACCGACCTGCAGCAGATCGTCGCCGACGCAGTCGATTCCGCGACCGGTTCGGATGGTCGCGCGGCACGTGTCTGGGTGGCGAGCGGCCGGGCGGCAGGGCTTCGACGTCTGGCGACGTCGAGCACACCTGCTGTCTTCGACGGTGAGGACGGTGACGATCTCGTCATCGAGATCAGGTCACTGAGCACGCTGGCCCGCATGATCCTGGCCGTCGGCCCCGACGCGGTGGTTCGAGAACCGGCCGAACTACGTGACCTCGTGGTCGCGGGTCTCGACCGGATCGGCGGGGGGAACGCCTGATGTCGACCGCACAATCGCGGCGCTTGAGCCGACTTCTCGCGCTCGTCCCTTACTTTTCGACGCGCGGCGGCATCTCCATGGAGAAGGCCGCGAGTGACCTCGGGGTCACACCTGCACAACTCCGCAAAGATCTGGAGCAGCTCTTCGTCTGCGGACTGCCGGGTTATTACCCGGACGACCTCATCGAGCTCGAGTTCTCCGAAGGCTATGTCGATGTCGGGTTCACGGCGGGCATGGACCGCCCGCTGAGGTTGACCGGCGCCGAGGCCAGCGTGCTGCTGGTGGCCCTGCAAGCACTGGTCGATATGGCAGGTGTTCTCGACCAGCAGGCCGCGCGGCGAGCCATCGCCAAGATCGAACAAGCCGTCGGAAAATCACTTCCGGCGGTCGCGACGGTGTCGGTCGACGACGACGAGAAGAACCCGACCTACGCGACCGTGCGGCGTGCGGTGACCGAAGGCCGCGCACTCGACCTCACGTACTACTCGGCGACGCGCGATTCGGTCAGTCAGCGGGTCGTCGATCCGATACGCCTGCAGGGACTGAACTCCAACACCTACCTCGAAGCCTGGTGCAGAGGCAGCGAGGGCGTGCGCCTGTTCCGGTTCGACCGGATCGAGGCCGCACAGCTACGCGACGAGCCGTCGACTCCGCCCGCGTCCGTGGCGGGCACGCAGCAGTCCGTGCTTCTCGGCGACGACCCCGACCACCGCTCGGTCGAGATCGAGATCGATCCTGAGCAGGCTTGGGTTCTCGACTACTACCGGATCGATCCGCTCGACGACGTGGTCGTCGCCAAGGAGAGCGATGAGCCGATCAGGGGTCGACTCGCGTACGGCTCACCGGAGTGGTTGACGCGATTCCTCCTGGGGTTCGGCGGCACCGTGCGGGTCGTCGACGATCGAGATATCGACGACGCTGTGACCAATGCCGCACGCGCAGCGCGAGCGCGCTATCGCTGAGTGTCGCGGTAGGATCGTTGTGAAGACAAGCGGAAGGTAATCCTGATGGGTGCAATGTCGTGGTGGCACTGGCTGATCGTGCTGGTGGTCGTGCTACTGCTGTTCGGCTCAAAGAAGCTTCCCGACGCGGCGCGTGGCCTCGGTCAGTCGCTGCGGATCTTCAAGAGCGAGGTCCAGGAGATGCAGCGCGAGGGCGATTCGACCCCTCCCAAGACCACAGCATCCCCCGACGAAGCCACACCGCAGCGTGAACTCCCGTCCTCCGACGCGAGCACCACTGCGCAATCCGCCCCGGATCAGACCAAGAAGTCGGCGTAGCCGCGCACTGGGACACCTGAGTGCGGATTCCATTCGACCCGAGGTACCGCAAGCGCAAACTCAACCCCGACGGCACGATGCCGTTGGTGGAGCATCTGTTCGAGCTGCGTACCCGTCTGCTCATCTCGATGGCCGCGATCGTCGTCACGACGATCCTCGGCTTCGTCTGGTACTCCTACGGGATATTCGGACTCCCGACGCTCGGCGATCTGCTCCGTGAGCCCTACTGTTCGCTACCCGCGTCATCCCGCGCGACCCTGACCGCGGACGACTCCTGCCGCCTCCTGGCGACAGGGCCATTCGATCAGTTCATGCTGCGCCTCAAGGTCGCACTGACCGCGGGCGTCGTGCTCGCGTGCCCGGTGTGGCTCTACCAGATCTGGCAGTTCGTCACTCCCGGCCTGCTGGAGAAGGAACGCAAGTACGCGATCTCGTTCGTGACGGCAGCCGCGGTGCTCTTCGTGGCCGGCGCTGTGCTGGCTTACCTCGTCGTTGCGAAGGCCTTCCACTTCCTGCTGACCGTCGGCAACAACGTGCAGGTGACCGCGCTGGCGGGCGATCAGTACTTCGGGTTCATGATCCACCTGCTCATCATCTTCGGCGTGAGCTTCGAGCTGCCTCTGCTGATCGTCGCGTTGAACACTGTGGGTGTACTGCATTATCCGCGGCTCAAGGCCTGGCGTCGCGGATTGATCTTCGCCCTGTTCGTGTTCGCGGCCATCGTGACCCCTGGCCAGGATCCGTTCACCATGCTCGCCCTTGCGCTCGCCCTGACCGTGCTGCTCGAGGTGGCCATTCAGTTCTCGCGCTTCAACGACCGGCGCCGCGATCGGAACACACCCGACTGGGCGTCGATCCCAGACGACCAGGCGAGCCCTCTGCCCGATGTATCGCCGCGTCCGCGACCGTCGACGGTCGGAGCGCCCACGTCGGTGTCGTCGGGAATGGCCCCGCAGGGCCGCGCCTCCGTGCGCGACGCCTCGACCTTCGACGATGTTCTCTGACCCCGATGTCCGCCGAGACCGATGTCAACTGACCACGCGGAATTCGACCGCTTCGCGGCGAGCCTCTCCTTCGAGCTCGACGAGTTCCAACGTCTGGCCTGCCGCGCACTCGAGGACGGCCAGGGAGTGCTGGTGTGTGCGCCGACCGGTGCAGGAAAGACGATCGTCGGTGAGTTCGCGGTGCATCTGGCGTTGGCTGCCGGGACAAAGTGCTTCTACACGACCCCGATCAAGGCGCTGAGCAACCAGAAGTACGCCGATCTCGTCGCTGTTCACGGCAGACAGAATGTGGGGCTCCTCACCGGCGACAGCTCGATCAACTCCGACGCCCGGGTGGTGGTGATGACCACCGAGGTCGTCCGCAACATGATCTATGCGAATTCACCTGCACTACAGGGGCTCTCGCATGTGGTGATGGATGAGGTGCACTTCCTCGCCGATCGTTTTCGCGGCGCGGTCTGGGAGGAGGTCATTCTCGGACTCGATCCGTCGGTGCGGGTGGTGAGCTTGTCGGCGACGGTCAGTAATGCCGAAGAGTTCGGCGACTGGATTCAGACCGTACGGGGCGAGGTCACCGTCATCGTCGACGAACATCGACCGGTGCCTCTCCAGCAGCACATGCTCGTCGGCTCGCGCATGTTCGACCTGTTCGATTCTCACCGCGACGGTGGCAAACCCCAGGTCAACCCCGAACTCAAACGCTACATCCGACATCGGATGCTACTGGCCGACGAGCGCGACAGCGGTCGTGGGCACGATCGACGTTCCGGTCGTGGACGACCGCGGTCGACGCGCGGCAGGGGACCGGGCGCCCTCTCGCGTCCGCAACTCGTTGCTCGCCTCGATCGCGAGGGCCTGCTGCCCGCAATCGGCTTCATCTTCTCGCGCGTGGGGTGCGACGCCGCCTTGGCCCAATGTCTGCGGTCAGGACTGTCGTTGCTGACGCCCGAGGAGTCGAGTGCCGTCGACGAAGTCATCGACCGCCATCTCACCGAGATCGCCCCAGGAGATGCCGACGTACTCGGCGTCGACGAGTGGCGTGCGGGATTGCAGCGTGGGTTCGCCGCTCATCACGCCGGCCTCCTCCCGACGTTCCGTCACACGGTGGAGGAACTGTTCGTCCGCGGGCTCGTGCGGATGGTGTTCGCCACCGAAACCCTCGCGCTCGGTATCAACATGCCTGCTCGTTCGGTGGTTCTCGAACGCCTGGTGAAGTTCAACGGAGAGTCACACGTCGATCTGACACCCGGCGAGTTCACCCAACTCACCGGACGCGCCGGTCGTAGGGGCATCGACGTCGAGGGCCACGCCGTTGTCGTGTGGACGCCCGAGCTGGTTCCCGAACAGGTTGCGGGCCTGGCAGGGGCGCGCACGTTCCCGCTGCGCAGCTCATTCGCGCCCGAATACAACATGGCGGTCAACCTGATCGGCCGTCGCGGACTCGCGGGATCACGTGAGCTGCTGAACAGGTCGTTTGCGCAGTTCCAGGCCGACCGGTCCGTCGTCGGACAAGCCCGCAAGGTCGACGACATGTACCGCCGACTGCGCAAACTCGACGTCGAGCTCGCGGGAGCCGCCGACAAGCGCGGCATCGAACCCGGCACCATCACCGCACTCGACGACGAGGATCCGGCCGACAGCACGGCCGACGGATCCGACTCGTATCGAGGCTTCCTCGGTTACGTGACGCTGCGCGAGGAGATTCGCAGGCGGGAGCGTGATCTCAAGTTCCGCAGTCGTGTGGCGTCGCAGGAGTCGACGGTCGCCGACCTCGCCGGACTCAAACGCGGACATGTCATCGGTGTGTCATCGGGGCGCCACCGCGGACTCGCCGTGGTGCTCGAGGCCGCGAGTCAGCCCGCAGATCCCAAGCCGCTCGTTCTCAGCGAGGACGCCTGGTGCGGCCGCGTGGGTACACGGGATTTCGTGAATCCGCCCGAGGTTCTCGGTCATATGCGGCTACCCAAGAACCCCGACCGCAGGACCGGACGAGGTCGCCGCGACCTGGCGTCGGCACTGCGGTCGACCGGGATCGAGATGCCGCGGGGCCGCCAGAAGAAGCGGGCGCTGGCGGCAGACGATACAGAGCTGGCACGGATGCGCCATCAACTGCGCGCCCACCCCGCTCATCAGCTCGACAACGGCGACGACCTGTTCCGACTCGCCGAGCAACGAAACCGGCTCGTGCGGGACATCGTGTCGGCGGAACGCTCGATCAGCGAGCGCACATCAACACTCGGCGTGACCTTCGACAGGATCGTCGGCGTGCTCACCGAACTCGGCTACGTCGAAAACGAGCGTGGCGAGGTGGTGGTGACACCAACCGGTCAGCTCCTCAGCCGCATCTACAGCGAGAGCGATCTCCTCGTGACCGAGTGCATCCGCGCCGGAATCTGGGACAGGCTCGGACCGCCGCAACTTGCTGCGGTGATCGCCGCGATGGTGTTCGAGTCGCGTCGCGACAGCCATGCAGGCGCCGACGCGATGCCCGGAAACGTCGAGTTGCGGACCGCGATCGCCAAAACCCTCGAGATCTGGCGTCAGGTCACCGACGTCGAGCGGCGTCATGGGGTGTCGCCGACACGCGAGCCGGACACCGGTTTCTCTGTCGCGGTGTCGCTCTGGGCGTCGGGTCGATCATTGACCGAGTCGTTGGCCGCTGCTGGCGAACGCGGCACCCTGCTCTCGCCCGGCGACTTCGTTCGCTGGAACCGACAGGTCGTCGACCTCCTCGAACAGGTCCGACTCGGCGTCGGCGACGACGCTCCGCTCGCCCGTTCGGCGCGCGCGGCGGTCGGAGCGATCAGACGCGGTGTTGTCGCTGCCGAACTCGGTTGACGTAGTGGGTGCACGCGGCCGGGTTCACGTGATCGGGAGTCGTGTACCGCTTGACCGACGACCCCAGTTCGCTGGGGTAACCTTCACTTCGCATATCGGTCGGCGACGACGGCAGGGGAGAATGCGTCACGCCGCGATACCGTGACCGTTCGACATTGCACACCGGTGCGCCACTGCCGGGCCGATCGAGAGAGAGACGCATGAGCCATCCGTACGATCCCAACAACGCCGGTGACCAGTCCTCGACCGGTGACCAGCCGCGCGCGGACAGCCAGCAGGGGCAGAACTCCCAGCAACCGCCCGAATACGGACAGCCTCCCCAGTACGGCCAACCGCCGCAGCCGGGCCAGTACGGACAGCCGCCCCAGTATGGCCAGCCCCCGCAGCAGGGCCAGTACG
>NZ_DLSO01000183.1:0-195 GCF_002500165.1 Gordonia sp. UBA7860
TCGAGCGGGGCGTCATCGCCCTGCCCCCGGGCCACGGTGAAGTAGCCCGCGAGGTCGAGGCGGCCGGCGTCGTCGGTGAGCGACGCGAACCGCGACGGCACGGCACCGAGGGACGCGGCGACGTCGAGCACCTGGTCGTAGTAGGAGAACGTGCCGGGGACGGACGCGTCGTCGGCGCCGAGGCCGAGCTCGACG
>NZ_DLSO01000183.1:375-12386 GCF_002500165.1 Gordonia sp. UBA7860
CGAGGCCGAGCTCGACGAGGCGGCGCACGGTCGCGAGGCGCAGCTCGCGGGCCGTGGTCTCGAGCTCCTCGGCCGACGTCTTGCCGGCCCAGAACGCCTCGACGGCCTTCTTCAGCTCGCGGCGGCGCCCGATGCGCGGGTAGCCGAGCACGGTCCCGGCGGGGAATCCGACCGGGTTCTGGGTAGGGGAGGGTACGGAAGTGGCCATGATCGAAACCTCTTGCTGGTCCGGAGGACCGGTCAGACGGGCGCGCCGTGCGTGGCGGCGCTCGTCGGGGGCAGGGAGGTGCCGGTGACCCACGGCCCGCTGGCCAGGTCCGGGACGAGCGGGGCGGCGGCGGCGCTGGCGCCGCCCCCGGTCCCGCCCGACCCGCCGCCGAGGTGGACACCCTCGAGCAGGTCAAGAGCGGCGCGGTGCTTGTTGAACGTGTACACGTGCAGACCGGGCGTGCCCGCGTCGAGGACGCGCTGCGCGAGGTCGACCGAGTACGCGATCCCGTAGGCGTGCTGCGCCTCCGGGTCGGGCAGGGCGTCGAGCGCGTCCAGCAGGTGCTGGGGCGCGCGCACGCCCGTGAGCTCCTCGACGCGACGGAGCCGCGCGGGCTCCGTCGTGGGCAGCAGCCCGGCGAGGATGGGGATCGTCACGCCGGCCGCGCGGGCCTCGGCGACGAAGTCGGTGTACGACGACGCGTCGTAGAAGAGCTGCGTGATCGCGAAGCTCGCGCCGGCCTGCTGCTTCTGCCACAGGCGGCGCACCTCCTGGGTGCGGGTCGTGCCGGCGGCGGGGTTGCCGTCGCAGAACGTCGCGACGGCGATCGTCAGCGGCCGGGCCGCGCCGCGCAGCGCGACGGCCGGGTCGGACGCGCAGCGCGACGCCTCGACCTCGCGCAGCAGGGCCACCTGATCCTCGGCAAGGTAGCCGTTCTCGTTCTCGACGAGGCCGACGAAATGCTCGACCTCGGCTTCCTCCCCGACATCGAACGCATCATGGCGGCACTGCCCGAGCAGAAGCAGACGATGCTCTTCTCCGCGACCATGCCCGGCCCCATTGTCACCCTCGCCCGCACGTTCCTGCAGCGTCCGACACACATCCGCGCAGAGCACGCCAACGACTCCGCGGTGCACGAGCGCACCACGCAGTACGTGTACCGCGCACACGCGATGGACAAGGCCGAACTCGTCGCACGCATCCTGCAGGCCGACGGCCGCGGCGCGACGATGATCTTCACGCGCACCAAGCGCACCGCCCAGAAGGTCGCAGACGACCTCGCCGAGCGCGGTTTCTCCGTCGGCGCCGTCCACGGCGACCTCGGTCAGGTGGCACGCGAGAAGGCACTCAAGAAGTTCCGCACCGGAGAGATCGACGTGCTCGTCGCCACCGACGTCGCAGCACGCGGCATCGACATCGACGACGTCACGCACGTCATCAACTACCAGTGCCCCGACGACGACAAGACCTACGTGCACCGCATCGGTCGCACGGGTCGCGCCGGTCGCACCGGCATCGCCATCACACTCGTCGACTGGGACGAGCTGCATCGCTGGGAGCTCATCGATTCGGCACTCAAGCTCGGCGTGCCCGAGCCCGCCGAGACCTACTCGACGTCGGAACACCTCCGCGAAGAGCTCGGTATCCCCGAGTCGGCAACCGGCCGCGTCGCCGCACCCAAGCGCGAGCGCCCCGAAGGCGAACGCGTCGAGCGCACGCCCCGCGCCGAGCGCACCGCGAGTTCGCGGACGCGTCGTCGCACACGAGGCGGCAAGTCCGGCTCCAACGCCGCCGCATCGAACGGCGACAAGCACTCCTCGACCGACGCGGACAACGCGTCCGGTGCAGACAAGGCGACGGCGTCCACCACTGACAACGCGGCGTCGACCGAAGGCGGCGAGAGCAAGCCGCGCAGGCGTCGTCGTCGACGCGGAGGCGCGGGCCGCGGCTCCGACGCGAACACCACTCACGCCGCAGACTCGGCACCGGCGACCGCCACGGCCGACTAGGACTGCACCGAGGTGATCCAACCGCGCCCGGGGCGCCCGTGACACGCATCGCCCCCGAACGACGCACACGCGTCGACCTGGCGGTTTCTGCTGTCATCGTGGTGATCGTCGTCGTGGTCGGCATCGTCGTGTGGTCGGTGAGTCCCGTCCGCCACACCGACAGTGCGCAGGCGTCAGCGCCCGCACCCGAAGTCGCGCCCGCGACGGCGGTCCCGCAGGGATTGCGGGTCGCGTGGACCGCATCGTCGGACGCGACAAGCGTGCCCGCGATGTCCCGCTCTGTCGTGGTCACCGCGGACAACGGCACCGACTCCCACGGCACCGTCGTCGGACATGACCCGACAACGGGCCGCGAACTGTGGCGATACACACGAGATATCCCGCTGTGTTCCGCCGCGGCCGCCTGGCCGACGAGCGCCGACGAGGTGCTGGGGGTGTACCGAAACTCGCGTGGATGCTCGGAGGTGACGGCCCTGGCCTCCTCGACTGGGCAGCGTAAGGGCGCGCGCACCTCCGATGCCGACGACGAACTGAGACTCGTCACCGATTCGGGGTACGTACTCGCGCTCGGCAGCCATCGGCTGGAGACGTGGGGATCGAATCTGGTGCGCGGAATCGAGTACGGTCGGGTCACCGCCCCGGTCAAGCCGGGCACGCAACCCGGCCGCGTCGACTGCAGGTTCTACTCCGGCACCATCAGCGGCGATCGCGTCGCAGTCATCGAACGCTGCAAGAACGACCCCGGCTATCGGCTCACGGTGCTCGGCGCTGTGCTCGACAGCGACGAGAAGGTCAAGCAATACGGGTCGACGTTGATCACCGACACCACCTCGGGGCCACCGCCGGTGCTGATCGCCATGAGCAGTTCGGGGATCGCCGTGTACGACGGCAGAGCCGACCGAACGGGGGCCTCGGGTCAGGTCGCCACGCCGCCCGGCGAGGCCAGGATTCGCGTCTTCGACTCCGACGGGGTCGAAGGACCGGTGAGCACCGTGCAGGGGCCGGAGTCACCGCCCGCCGACAGCGTCGCGTTGACCAGCGAGGGACTCGTCACCTACTTCACCGGAGCCGCGACCGTCGTGCTCGACGGCCAGACCATGCGACCCACCTATCAGGTCCCGCAGACGCTGGGGCCCGGCGAGACCATGGCCGGTTCACTCCTGCTCCCCACGAGGGCGGGCATCAGCGTGCGCGACCCTGCGAACGGCCGCGAAACCGGCTCCATCGCATTCCCTCGCGATTCAGTCACCGCCACGACGAGCCTTCGGGTCATCGGCAGCAACGTCGTCGAACAAACCGGCTCGACGGTCCGCGCGTTGGTTCCCACCGACGCGGGCTGACGCTCGGATCGAAAGCTCAGCTCGGATCGAAGGTCCGCACGTCCTCGCCTGCCTCCCAGTGCTTCCAGAGGTTCTCGGCGAGATCGCGATATGCCGTGGCGCCCTTGTTCTTTCGACCACGCATCACCGACGCGCCAGATGCCGACGCCTCCGCGAACCGCACCGTCCGCGGGATCGGCGGCTCGATCACGGGGAGGTCGTACCGATCCGAGACGTCGGAGAGGACGTCACGACTGTGGGTCGTCCGTGCGTCGAACAATGTGGCGACGGCACCCAGCATCGTCAGGTTGGGGTTGGTGATCTGCTGAACCTCGTTGACCGTGCGCAGAAGTTGTCCGACGCCGCGATGCGCCAGCGTCTCGCACTGCAGCGGCACGATCACCTCATCGGCCGCGGTGAGCCCGTTGAGCGTGAGGACTCCCAGCGAGGGCGGGCAGTCGATCAGGATGACGTCGAAATCCTCGGCCACCTCCGCGAGCGCCCGCTTGAGCGCGTACTCGCGCCCCGGCCGCATCAACAGGAGCGCTTCGGCGCCCGCGAGGTCGATCGTCGCGGGGAGCAGCGTGACGTTGTCGGCCGTGTCGAGGAGAACGTCGGCGATTTCCTCATCACCCAGCAGCACGTCGTGGACCGACGCCTGGAGTTGATCGGGATCGTGCCCCAATGAAAACGTAAGGCACCCTTGTGGATCGAGGTCGACGACGAGCACCGACGCGTCGAGATCGGCGAGCGCGGCGCCCAGGGATTCGACAGTGGTCGTCTTGGCGACGCCACCCTTCTGATTCGCTACCGCCAGCATCCGCGTCATGCGCTCACTCTACGACCCGTCAGATCACAACGTCTCGAGCGCACCGGGTTGTCACACACAATTTCCATCGTGTGATCGAAATCAATACCCCAGTTCGCTTCGACGCCCCGTCCAGCGCCTACTCCGAGGCATGTCACTCACTCGGAAGCGTCGAGGTCGCCGGAGATCCAGCGCACCGACGCCGGATGGAACAGCAGGACAAGTGTCACCACCGCCGCGATTGCCAAGGGGATCGCGAATCCCACCTGGTGGCTGGTGAACAGGTAGTAGGCAACCGGGAGGAGCAGGATCTGAGCGACCAACGAGATGGCCCGGCCCCACCGACGACTGCGCATCAGCGCGATCCCGCCGACGAGAACGCCACCGAAGATGATTCCGAACCAGGCCGCGGTGCCATATCCGCTGATCGCGGCCTCATGGTGGCCCGCAGCCGCACGGATCACCAGGACGACGGCGAAGATGACCGCAATCGCGCCCTCGAGCGCCGTGATCGCCCCTGCCACGCGTAACTGAACCGGACATAGCTCGTCCGTGTTCGACGTCGTCTCGGCCTTCTCACGCCCGTCTCGCGGTGCCGCCCTACGGGCACCACGACCGGCGGGGTCCTGCTTTTTGCTCACCCGTCCAGAGTATTGGGTGCTCGGAGGACGGGGGCGCAGGGTCGGCGTTCGCTGCGACCCCATATCCTCGGGAGTCGTGCGCGTCATGCTCATCGTCAACCCCTTCGCGACCGCGACCACCGCCGCGGGTCGTGATGCGCTCGTCAATACCCTCAGCGCCCATGTCCCGGTCGACGTCGAGCACACCACGCACCGCGGTCATGCCGGCGAACTCGGCGCGCGTGCCCGGGAACAGGGATACGACATCGTCGTCGTGCACGGCGGCGACGGCTCGGTCAACGAGGTGGCCAACGGCATTCTCGGATCGCCGGCCGAGTTCGATCCGACACTCCCCCGCCCGGCGCTCGCGATCATCCCCGGAGGCAGCGCCAATGTCTTCGCACGGACCCTCGGCATCGATTCCGACCCTCTGCGCGCGACGCGCCAGCTGATCGACCTCGTCGACGCCTCGTCGATTCATCGAATCGGCTTGGGACACACGGACACTCGCTGGTTCCTGTTCAACGCGGGAATGGGTATGGACGCCGTGGTGGTGCACGCGATGGAGGACAAACGCCACGCGGGCAAAGCGGCAACACCCGGCCGATACCTGTGGACGACGGTCAGTTGCTTCATACGCGGATCGTCGAGCCAGCCCCCTTTTCGCGTGCAGTTCGACGGCCACGAGCCGATCGACGGTGTGCGATTCGCGTTCGTCTCCAACACCACGCCCTGGACGTTCTTGGGCAACCACGAGATCCGCACGAACCCCGGCACCGACCTCACCGCACGCCTGGGCCTGTTCGCTGCCACGTCGACAGGCCTACTGCGCAACGTCGGACTCGCCACGCGTCTGCTCACGCAGCGCGACCCCAAAGCGCCACACCTGATTCGCGACGACGACGTCGAGTGGGTCCAATTCGACGCCGAGGAGCCGATCGACGTCCAGATGGACGGCGACTACGTCGGGGCGTTCACGTCGATCCACTTCTCGCACCGCGAGTCCGTACTCGGCGTCGTCGCTCCCTGACGAGATGAGGCCCAGATGAGGCCGATCCTCCAGGACCAGTTGAGCACAGTCACTCAGCGCTTCACTGCCATGCACATCGCCCCCTAGCAGCGCAAATTCGACCGCCTCATCCGGCCTCACCTGACTCTCGGGTCAGGTGAATTTCGGGTTACGCCCAGGCAGACGGCAATCGCTGGGTGACCACGATCACGCTCCTGGGTGTCAGAATGCGATCTACGCCACTAGCTGCGGAAACATATCGGCAATAATCGAACAACCGGCGTAGCATAGAACATTGGCACGGACGCGAGTGCACCACCCCCCTCCCACCAGGGGTCACGGAGAGTGATATTGCACACGTGTCAGCGGAACACCATTGACTTCAGCTGAATTCGTGAAAGTATTCACAAGCAACAGCACGGAAACATTTGGTGTGTCTACGTGAACTGATGGTTACAGCCACAAGAAGCAAGATTTCGATGACGAGTGGTGCGCGCAACACACGCACCTGAAGGAGAAGGAATGGACTGGCGTCACAAGGCAATCTGTCGCGACGAGGACCCCGAGCTGTTCTTCCCGGTGGGAACCAGCGGTCCGGCTATCGCACAGATCGCCGATGCGAAGCTCGTCTGCGCGCGGTGTCCCGTCACCGCCGAATGTCTGTCCTGGGCTCTCGAGTCCGGTCAGGACGCCGGTGTGTGGGGCGGCATGAGCGAGGACGAGCGTCGAGCACTGAAGCGTCGTACGGCACGCACGCGGACCCGCAGCAGCGTCTAGATCGACTTACAAACAGTCTGATCGACCACGGTCCCGTGGGGGACCAACAAAAAGACCCGGCCATCGCGCCGGGTCTTTTTGTATTGCCCTCACGTCGGCGTGCGGGCGTGCAATGGAACTGCGATGCGCGCCTGCGCTCCCCGACCTTCCGGGTTCGGCCCGAGTTCCAACTCACCTCCGAGCTCGATCGCGACAAGTGTCTGCACGATCTGAAGCCCCAAGCGCTCCGAGTCGTTGATGGAGAAATCGGCCGGCAGCCCCGAGCCGTTGTCGCGCACGGTCACCACCATGCGCCGCACGTCGCGGTCGGCGGAGATCTCGATCCTGGCGTCGTCACGCACCGCAGCTGTGCCGTCTCCACTGTCGTCCACACGGTCATCCCCGCGTGGGCGAGCGAACCCATGCTCGACGGCGTTCTGTATCAGCTCGGTCAGCACCATCACGAGCGGCATCGCCAGCTCGGCGGGGAGCACCCCGAGGCGGTCACGGTGGCTCACCGACACCGGCGTCTCCCCTGCGGCGACGTCGACCATCGTGGGAAGCAGCCGGGAGACGGCCTCGTCCATGTCGACCTCTTCGTCGACGCTGCCCGAGAGCAACTCGTGCACGGTGGCGATGGCTGCCACTCGTCGGACAGCCTCGACGAGTGCCGATCTCGCTTCCTCGTTGGATGTGCGACGTGCCTGCAGACGCAACAGTGCAGACACCGACTGCAAGTTGTTCTTGACCCGGTGATGAATCTCCCGGATCGTGGCGTCCTTGCTGATCAGTGCGAGGTCTCGACGCTTGACCTCGGTGACGTCGCGGATCAGCACCACGGCACCGGAACTCACACCGCGCGGACGCAACGGCACCGCCCGCAGCAGCACGGTCGCCCGGCGCGCGTCGGCTTCCATACGCATTCCGATGTCGGGGTACGGCCCCTCCGGCGGCGCGACGACGCCCGCGGCGACGTCGATCATGGTGGCGGCGTCGTGAGATTCGAATGGGTCGGTCAGCAGCGACGTCGTGACGTCCGACAGTCGTCTCCCCGAGAGCTCCGACGTCCACCCCATGCGATGAAACGCCGACAGCGCGTTGGGACTCGCATAAAGGACGACGCCGCGCTCGTCGATCCGCACGAAACCGTCGCCCGCGCGTGGGGTCGACAAGCCTCGCGGGTTGACCTCTAGCCGCGCAAACGTGCCGTCGGCAACCATCTGGCACAGGTCGTTCGCCGAGTCCTGATATGCCAGTTCGAGCGGTGAGGGCAGTCGCGGATGAGTGAGGTCGACAGCCCGGGTGAGAACACCGATGACCTCACCGGAGAATCCGACGGGAACCGCCTCGCGCCGAATGGCGACCGGACCGATCCAGGTGGGGTCTTCCTCGCGGAGAATGTGCCCTTCGTCGAATGCGCGCAGCGCCTGCGGGTTGGCGTCGGCACCGACGACCATGCCGACCTGATCGCTCGGAAACACCGTCGACGCCGTGTTGGGTCGGCACTGCGCGACCGTCACCACCTCGCCGTTCTCGGCGCGCACGGCGAGCAGGAAATCGGCGAAGGAAAGGTCGGCGAGCAGTTGCCATTCGGCGACGACGCGCTGCAGATATGCCGCTGCACGGTCGGAGAGTGTTGTGTATTCGGCGAGGAGATCGGCCAGCGTCGACATCGGTGAGGGTGCGCGGCTACTCGTAGGTGGCGATGATGTCGCCTGCATGAATCACATCGCCCACCTTGACCCTGACGTCTGCGAGCGTTCCCGACTCCTCGGCGAGGACCGGGATCTCCATCTTCATCGATTCGAGCAGCACCAGCGTGTCGCCGATCTCGATGCGTTGACCAGGGGTTGCGCGGACTTCCAGAACACTCGCCACGATCTCGGCGACAACGTCTTCTGCCATGTGAACAAACTAGTCCACCGCTGTGACAGGCAGGGCGCGCACCGCGGCGCCCGACTGCCGGCAAGCGATCACGACACGAAAAAGCCCGGGCGGACGCGGTCGGTATGACCGTCGATCACGCTCCGGGCTTTCGTCTGGCACGCAGCTCAGGCGTTGGGGCGCTTGCCGTGGTTGGCTGCGCTCTTCTTGCGTGCGCGCTTCTTGCGTCCGCGCTTACCCATGACGGGCCTCCTTCGTCTCCGATGTGCTCAGTGATTATCCCACGTCGCACCCGGAATCCTGGAATCGGTACCGGTTGGACCTGCGTCGCTTCGTCGAAAGCCGGGGGTCACTCGCCCGCGGAATACCGCGTTTCGCGAACGACGACGGTCTTGCGGATCTCGACGCGCAGTCGGTCACGCAGGCTGTCGGGCGCACGATCTCCCCCGCACTTGCGGTTGATCAGCGCCTTGAGCTGGCTCTCGATGCCGTAGTGCGCCAGGCACGAAGGGCACTCGTCGAGATGCTGCTGAAGTCGGGCGCGAGCCGCGGCGTCGCACTCATTGTCCAGCACAAGCCACACGTCGGCGATGACCGCGGAGCAATCGAGTGAGGTGAATTCGGGATCGTCGGCAAGCGGTACCGGCGCCACATCGGGAGTCGAGTCGCTCATCGTGCCACCCCGCTCTCGGAGGCAGGCTCACGGAGGAAGCCACGATCACGTGCGACGTCCGTCAGCAGTTCACGCAGTTGACGTCGACCACGATGCAGTCGTGACATGACCGTTCCGATCGGAGTGTCCATGATCTCGGCGATCTCCTTGTACGGAAGACCCTCGACGTCGGCGTAGTAGACGGCCATCCGGAAATCCTCCGGAAGTGCCTGCAGCGCAGCCTTGATCTCGTCGTCGGGCAGGGCGTCGAGCGCCTCGATCTCGGCAGAACGCAGACCGGTCGACGTGTGCTCGGCATTGGCCGCCAGCTGCCAGTCGGTGATCTCGTCGGTCGGGTACTGGGCGGGCTGACGCTGCTTCTTGCGGTACCCGTTGATGTATGTGTTGGTCAGGATGCGGTACAGCCAGGCCTTGAGGTTGGTGCCCTCGCGGAACGATGCGAACGCCGAGAATGCCTTAACGTACGTCTCCTGGACCAGATCCTCTGCGTCGGCCGGATTGCGCGTCATTCGAAGCGCCGCGCCGTACATCTGGTCGAGCAACGGGAGCGCGTCGCGCTCGAACCGTTCCGTCAGATCGGCGTCGGTCTCCGACGGATCAGCGCGACGGGGTGCCGAACCCGCTGCGGCGGTCGAATCATCGGTTGTCGACGTTTCTGGGTTCGACGCTTGTGAGGCGGTGTCGCTTGTCCTGTCAGCACCGCCGTCAGAGTCGGGGGACTCGGGAGAAGCCACGTAATTCCCTTCGCTGATGACTCCGATGCCGCCCAACCCGGTGAGGGTCTGCGCAGGTGCACCGGTGATGTCGATCAAGCTTACCGACCCGGCTCCTTCTCGCAGCTCACCAGGTCGTGGTTGCCTCGGTCGTTCGAGCAACGTCGCTCCCACGGCAATCCACCTCCTCGATCTGTTGAAAACGCTCGTGCTGTTGATGTCGCGGCATCTGATGTCGCGGTATCGATCTGTGTTGATCGCCCGCTGAACAGGGGGTGCGGGCGTCCTGACATTGTTGGTCAACAGGGCTGCGCCGACAATTGTTCCGCGCATGTCCGATTTCTTCCGGTGCCCGCGTCTGCGGCACCGCTGACACATCTGGAGGTTCCGATGGCAGCCACCCCCGCGCTCGCGGCGCTCAGCAGGGCTGATGTGCCGCACGAGGTACACAGCTACACCCACGATCGGAAGTCCGAAGCGTATGGAGCGGAAGCGGTGGATGCTCTCTCGTCGACGCTCCGGGTTGCACCCGAGCAGATCTTCAAGACGCTCGTCGTGGCATTGACCGGCGGCCCCGGAGGCCTTGCCGTCGCCGTGGTACCGGTGCCGCGCAAGCTGTCGCTCAAGGCCGTGGCAGCAGCACTCGGAGCGTCGAAGGCGGTGATGGCCGAGGCGAAAGCAGTGACCCGATCCACCGGTTACGTGCTCGGCGGTGTGTCACCACTCGGCCAGCGAACCGCGCTGCCGACGGTCGTCGACTCTTCTGCTCTCGAGTGGGATCGCGTCCTGTGCAGTGCAGGTAAACGCGGCCTGGAAGTGGAGCTGTCGCCCACCGACCTGGTCGCCGCGACCTCGGCCGTCACCGCCGACATCGCCGCCTGAGCGTTTCCCTGTCCCTGAGCGTTCCCCTGCTTCCGTCAGAGTCTCTGTCGGCACCTCGTGTCAGCCCCTCGTGACAGCCCCTCGTGTCAGCCCCTCGTGACAGCATGGACTCCATGTGTGGACGTTTCGCGGTGACGACCGACCCTGCCAAGCTCGCGGCCGAGATCGACGCGGTCAACGAGGTGCCCGCTGCGCCACCCACACCCGACGACCAGACCAGCGCCAAGCAGCCGAGCCCCGATAAGTCCGGTACCGATCAGGCACCGCGGACCCTGGGCACCAACTACAACGTGGCGCCGACGTCGACGATCCTGACCGTCGTCGAACGGCATTCTCACGACGACCCGCACGACGATCCGCGGCTGCGCGTGCGGGCGATGCGATGGGGGCTGGTACCGACGTGGGCCAAAGAGGTCGGCAAGGGACCGTTGCTGTTCAACGCCCGCGCCGAGACCGCTGCGGAGAAGAGTTCGTTCCGCAGTTCGGTGAAGTCCAAGCGCTGCCTCGTGCCCATGGACGGCTGGTACGAGTGGAAGCCCGGCCCGGAGAACAGCCCCCGCCCCGGCAAAAGCAAGGGCAAGCCGACCAAGATCCCGTTCTTCATGTCGCCCAAGGACGGGACACGGCTGTTCATGGCGGGTTTGTGGTCGGCCTGGCACGACCCCACAGATCCCGACGCGCCACCCCTGCTGAGCTGCACCATCCTGACCACCGACGCCGTCGGCGACCTGCGCGAGGTACACGACCGCATGCCGCGGATCATGCCCTACGACAGTTGGGATGCCTGGCTCGATCCCGACCACCCCGCGCCGTCGGAGCTCTTCGCGCCGCCGAGCGAGGCCATCGCCGACGCGATCGCGATCCGCGAGGTCTCGCCCCTGGTCAACCGCGTGGCCAACAACGGACCGGAGCTGCTGGCACCGGTCTGATGAGTCGCACTCACTCGTCGGGCACTCATCGGTCGGGCACTCATCGGTCGGGAACGAGGACGGCGGCACCGTCGAATCGGCCCGCTTTGAGGTCGGACAGCGCTTGGTCGGCCTTCGACAGCGGGTAGGTGTGTGTCGTCGCCGCGACACCGTAGCGGGCGGCGAGCTCGAGGAATTCGCGTCCGTCGTCGCGAGTGTTGGCCGTGACCGAGCGAATCTCCCTCTCGTAGAACAGTTCTCGCTCGTAGTTCAGTGCGGGAATGTCGGACAGGTGTATCCCGGCGATCGACAGCACCCCTCCCCGGTCGAGTGCGCGCATCGCCACCGGGACCAGGTCGCCCACAGGTGCGAAGGTGATCGCTGCGTCGAGAGGCACTGGCGAGCGTCGTAGGCACCGTTGACCGAGGCAGCCCCCAACGA
>NZ_DLSO01000082.1:0-23231 GCF_002500165.1 Gordonia sp. UBA7860
AAACCCGCCAACCATACAGCCAGCAGAATTTTCAACACAATCTCAGCCAGAGAGACAAAAACCTGACCAAACAAAAACTAGCAACACCCAGACCCAAAGACCTGAGCGTCACAAAAATAAATCATCACATAATCCAAAAACTTGGACACACGATGCCAAAATATGGCATCAGACAATCTTGTCAATACACTATCGAGTTCTCAAAGAACACACACCTACCAGCGCCACCCCGCATGGCGAGGCGCTCTCTAGTAAGCTGGTGTTTGGATTCGTTGACCCCGTCTCCGGAGCAACTCTTCCAGGCTACCAGATCCGATTTGCGTTCGCAACACGGTGTGTTGCGGGCTATTCGTTTCTGGCCGCACCGGTGTTCCAGGCTATCAGACCTGAGACACTGCAGTTCCCCCGATTCCGTGTCGGCCCCGGGGTCTTGCTCGCTGCGGTGCAACAAGAAAGTTACACACACGGGAACAGGGCGTCAAATCGCCTGGTCAGAGCGTTAAACGAGCGCCGGCAAAGGACTTCTTACCGCGTCGGATGACCAGCCAACGGCCGTGAAGCAGGTCGGAAGTGCCTGGAGTCCACTCCGGATCGGTGATCTTGGCGTTGTTGACGTAGGCACCCCCTTCCCCGATCGCGCGCCGTGCAGCTTTGTTGCTCTCAGAGAGCCCGCTGTCCACCAGGAGTCCGACGAGCGTCGGTGCGTCGGAGCTGTATTCGGCGATCGTCGTCTCGCCCAGTGCTGCGGCGAGCGTCGACTCATCGAGATCGGCCAGTTCGGCGCGACCGAACAATGCCTGGCTGGCGAGTTCGACGGCCTGGGTATTGGCTGCGCCGTGGATGAGTGTCGTCATCTCCGCTGCGAGGCGTTTCTGCGCCAACCGAAGATGCGGAGTCTCTTCGGTTGCACGCTCCAACTCGCCGATCTCCTCGCGCGTCAAGAACGTGAACCACTTCAGGTAGCGGACGACGTCGGCGTCGGACGTGTTCACGAAGTACTGGTACCAGGCGTAGGGACTGGTGAGTTCCGGGTCGAGCCAGAGGCTTCCGCCGCCGGTCGACTTACCAAACTTCTTGCCATCCGACGAGGTCACGAGCGGAACCGTCAGCGCGTGCACGGTGTTTCCGGTGATTCGGCGCGTGAGATCGACACCGCCGACGATGTTTCCCCACTGATCCGAGCCGCCGATCTGCAGGCTGCACCCGTGCCTGCGGTGCAGTTCGAGGTAGTCGTTGGACTGCAGCAGCAGATAGCTGAACTCGGTGTAGCTGATGCCATCGGACTCGAGGCGTCGTCGAACCGTCTCTCGAGCGAGCATCACGTTGACCGAGAAGTGCTTACCGAGGTCGCGAAGGAACTCGATGGCGCTGAGCCCTGCCGTCCACTCCATGTTGTTGACGAGGAGCGCGCTGTTCGGGCTGTCGTCGAATCGCAGGAAGCTGGCCAACTGGTCGCCGATGCGTCCCGTCCATCCGCCTACAGTGTCGACGGAGTTCATCGTCCGCTCACCGACGTCGCGCGGGTCGCCGATGAGTCCGGTGGCACCGCCGGCAAGAGCGATGGGCCGGTGACCTGCGAGCTGAAAGCGACGCAGCGTCAACAACGGCACCAGGTGTCCGGCGTGCAGGCTCGACGCCGTCGGGTCGAACCCGGCGTACACGGTGATCGGGCCCGCCTCGACCGCGGAGCGCAGTTCGTCGATGTCGGTTGACTGTGCGATCAACCCTCGCCACTGCAGATCGTCGAGAATGTGCGAACCGTCGATTCGGTCTTCAGAGGTCAGTGTGCTCACACATCGATCTTGTCATCCACCCCCGCGGGGTCGTCGCAGACCCGACCCCTGGTGATCAGGCAGATGTCAGGCGTTCGTGCTCGGCGTCGGCGACCGCCCGTGCTTCGGTGGCCAACATGACCGGGATGCCGTCGGCGTCGATCCGGTAAGCGACGCGAAGCCGCGGATTGTAGAGCTCGTCGCCCGCGTCGAGCAGTGGCCCATGATCTTGCGGGCACACCAGCCGGTCACGAACGATCGGATCCAGTGACTGCGCGCGAGAACTCATCGACTTTGCTTCCTCTCTCAGCGGATATTCCCCAGCGACTGTTCGCACTGCCGCGGGGCATGACAGCAAGCCTAGTGGCGCGCGCGAACATGTCGGTCACCCAGTCGCCGCGACATCACCGTGTGCCGGTCGCCGTTTCCCCGACTCTCGTCCTCGTCGGTGTGGCCGTGGTGGCCGCCGCTTTCGCCGAGGTCGTGCGGCCGCGCGACGATGCTGACGAGGAGTCTGCGGAGGCCGGTAGCCAGTCCACTCGGCTCACCGCAGTCTTGGTGAACCGTCGGTACCTGCCCTCCGAGTCGCGGTACCAGACCTTTGACCCGGGTTTGGGAACGCCGCGGGCCGCAAGTTCGCGTGCCTGTGGCCGATAGGACTCCGACACCGGAATCTCGTCGACGATCCAGACCAGATGGGGCCGGCGGTGCGCGGGCAGTGCGCCGAGCCCTAGTCGCAGTTGCGTGACGGTCAGTGAATCCACGTCGACGTCGGACCGCATGGTCAGCGCTGCCACGACGATCTGGCTTCCGGGATCGCCGAGCCGATAAGCGGCCACCTGGTCGACACCGGGTACGCGCGAAAGCAGTTGTTCGATCGGGGGAAGGTAGATGGGCCCTTCGACCGAATGCGCAACGGTGTCAACCGATCCCATGAACCACAGGTCGTCGTCGGAATCCCGGTAGAACAGGTGGCCGGACACCTCCCACCGGTCCTTGGGTGCGAAAACGTCACGCAAGACGGTCGCGGTGGTGTCGAAACGATGGCGCGATCGCGCCAGCAGCAGACCGACCTCGCCCTGCCCCGCACGATCGACGAAACCGCTTTCGCCGACGACGAGACGTTCGGCGTCGACGTCGTACGCCGCGATCGCGACCTCGTTGGTCTCCGGAAGAGCGCGACCCATCGACCCGACCTTGTCGGCGGCGACGTTGGCGAGGATGGCCGACCCGTCGGCGGTCGCGAAGAACTCGAGAACTCGGGCGCGCGGAAACCGTTCACCGATCTCGTCCCACAGACCGGTGGGAAGTCCCGATCCCATGAACAACCGGATCGGATTGTGCTCGTTGACCTGAAAGTTCTTGTCGTGCAGTATCTCCCGCAACATCGACCAGGTATACGACACCACGGTGACGCCGTATCGATGAACCTCGGTGACAAAGTTCTCGGCGTCGACCCCCTCCGACAAGGCGATACGCGACCGGCCGACGGCTGTCGCCCCAAGCGTGGTCAGCAGTCCGGAGGCGTGGTGCAGCGGCGGGATGCAGTAGACCGTGTCGCGGTCGGTGAGACCAGCCGCCGACGCCGCGCCGAACGCCGACATCGCAAACCGGTGATTGGTCACCGGCCACACGGCGAGTTTGCCGCGTGAGCGGGTGAAGAGGATGAACGCGAGATCGCCTGCGAGACCGGGATCCGGGCGGTACCACGCAGGCATCTGCACGACGTCGGGGTCGATCTGCTCCATGTCGATGATGGTGTGGCCGTCAGCGCCGTCGATCTCACGTGCCGACCCGCTTCCGCCACCGAGTACGAGCACCCGATCGCTGTGTGCGGTTGCGGTGTCGAGGTGAACGGGATCGCAGATGACGACGTTCGCGCCGGCCAGTCGCAGCATCTCCCCGACGTCGCCCTCACCGGCGAGGAGCACCGCAACCGCGCCCAAGCGGGACAGTGCGGCAACGGCGACCAGCGCGCTCGGGCGCGTATCCATCAGGACGCCGATGTGCTCACCGGGGCGCACGCCGCACTGCACCAGGCCCGCCACCACGTTGTTGATGCGGGTGTCGACCTGAGAATGGGTGAGAACTCGATTCTCGAAGAGGAACACCTCGCGGTCGCTGCCCCAGTCGGTGTTCTCCGACATCAGCTTTCCCAGCGAGATCCGAGTGCCCGACTGGATCTGTCCGAGACGGAACAGTCGCGGCACCGTGCGGACGGATTCCTGTGCAACGGCCACCGATGTCCGCTGGACCGCGCCTGCCATTTCCCACAGCTCGCGGGACGCGCCGGCACCCGCATCGGCAACAGAACCGATGCCGTGGGTGATACGCGACAACAGTCCGACGCCGGTGCCTTTGCCGTCGATCGGTGCCTCCATCGGCTCCACGTGATCGGGCTCGGGCCCCAGGCCCTCCTGCCAATTGATCCATTCCGCAGTCGTCGGCCACGTACGAGTACCGGACGTACTTCCCACCACAAGCCCGAAATGGCCTACGGGCAACCGTGATTCGTACACGCGGGCTCGTGGCGCCGCACGGACGACACCTCGGATCGCGACCGGTTGCCCGATGTCGTCGACCTCCCCCACGAACCCCAGAACCGGAGCCGTGATCTCTGCGAGCGTCACCAGTTCTCCATTGATGACAAATCCGCCGGACACCATGCGATTGTGTGCGACGAACTGGCGCAGCAGTTCCGCGATGGCCGGCCCGGACCAGGCGACCCATCCTTCGGCTTCGAGGAAGCGTCGCTGGTCTTCGCGGGGCAGAAGCGCGTCGCGGTCGTGGAGCTGTCGGAGGAAGTCGAAGCGGCTGCGCGCGGTTTTCACCGGGTCGAGCATCTGGAAGCCGAGACGCGCGAGCCAACTCGGCACCCAGAGGTGGGGAAACACCTTGTCGGCCAGGACCTCGGCGCCCGGCGCAACCAGCGCTGCGGGGAGCCCGAGCGGTAACGCCGCAAGAACGTCGACGGGGCTACCGAAGGTGATCACGCTCGCCACGCCGCGGGACCGTCGATACGCGGCTGCCTGATAGGCGAACATGCCGCCCTGCGAGTAGCCGGCAACGTGAACGTCGCGGCCGGTGGATTCGATGATCCAGTCGACCGCCTCACTCACCGCGACCACGTGATCGGCGAGGTTGCGCTCCATCCCGCCCTCTTCGTGGTCGGGAGACCCGAAGTCGACGACCCATGGGGTGATGCCGTGGCGGTGCAACACCGAGACCGCGCCATTGTGTTCGGTCACGTCATAGACGTTGGCGGACACCATCATCGGGGGGATCAACACGATGTTGGGTCCGGTTGCGGGGGCATCCGGGAAATAGCGCCGCAACCGGAACATCCGTGTGGTCTCGACCACGGTGAACGGGGCGGGCTCGGTTCCGGTCTGCAGACCGCCGTACCGAAGCACCTCGAGCCCGTTCTGTGCCGTCGCGAGGACACGCTCGGCGAAGGCCTTCACGTCGGGAATGCCGCCGCCTGACATCAACCACGCTCCTCCCCACACACCGGATGGTGATCCAAGTCACTCTACCCAGCTCGGTCAACTCGCACCGTACACGGATCGACTTGGACCCCGCGCACTCGTCGGCCTCACTGTGACCGTGAACTCACCGACCACCGCGAGCGCAACGCGGGAAGCTCCCGATCGAGGACGTCGAGCTGTCGCTGCACCTGCGACGGAGCGGTTCCGCCGTAGGCGTCGCGCGACTCGATGGATCCGTGAACGGTCAGCACCTCGCGAACCTGTGGCGTGAGAGCCGGATCGATTGACGCGAACGTGGCGTCGTCGAGTTCGTCGAGTCCGACGCCACGGCTCTCTGCCTCACGCACGCACGCACCGGCGACCTCGTGCGCTACGCGGAACGGAACGCCTTGACGCACAAGCCATTCGGCGATGTCGGTGGCGAGGGTGAATCCCGCGGGAGCCAGTTCGGCCATCCGGTCCTCGTGGAACTCGAGTGTGCCGACCATGCCTGCGATCGCAGGCAACAGCAGTTCGAGCTGCGCGACGGCGTCGAACACCGGCTCTTTGTCTTCCTGCAGGTCGCGGTTGTAGGCGAGCGGCTGGGCCTTCAGGGTCGCCAGCAGGCCGGTGAGGTCACCGATCAATCTGCCGGCTTTGCCGCGTGTGAGCTCCGCGACGTCGGGGTTTTTCTTCTGCGGCATGATCGAGCTGCCCGTCGACCAGGCGTCGGCGAGCGTGACGTAACCGAATTCGGCGGTGCTCCACAGGATCACCTCTTCGGCGAGTCGCGACAGATCGACGGCGATCATCGCGAAGACGAACGATGCCTCGGCCGCGAAGTCTCGCGACGACGTCGCGTCGATCGAGTTCTCCGCGGCGGCCGAAAACCCCAGATCAGCGGCGATCGCCTCCGGATCGAGGCCGAGTGACGAACCAGCCAATGCACCGGACCCGTACGGGGACACCGCAGTTCGACGATCTGCGTCGGCAAGCCTGTCGACGTCGCGGATCAGCGGTTGCGCGTGCGCGAGCAGATGATGTGCGAGCAGCACCGGCTGGGCTGCCTGCAGATGTGTCTTGCCCGGCATGACGGAGTCGGGATGTGCGCGAGCCTGAGCCGTTAACGCCTCGACGACGTCGAGCACACCTGTTGCGATCGAGCGCATCGCCTCGCGCAGCCACATGCGGAAGAGCGTGGCGACCTGATCGTTGCGCGACCGTCCGGCGCGCAGCCTGCCACCGAGGTCGGCTCCGACGCGCTCGATGAGTCCGCGTTCGAGGGCGCCATGCACGTCCTCGTCGGACTCGGCGGCCACAAAGGTGCCGTCGGCGACGTCGCTCGCGAGCTGGTCGAGACCGGCGAGCATGTCGGTCAGATCGTCGTCGGACAGCAGGCCCGCGCGGTTGAGAACCCTGGCATGCGCCTTCGACGCCTGGATGTCGAACGGGGCGAGCACCCAGTCGAACTGCGTCGACTTGCTCAGCGCCGCCATCGCGTCGGCGGGTCCCGACGCGAAGCGACCCCCCCAGAGCGACCCCTGGTTCGTTGTCCCCTGCTGGGCTGAGAGGCCCTGATCACTCACTGAGCAGGTCCCGCTTGGCCGCGATCTTCGACGACAGGCCGTGCAGCTCGACGAATCCACGTGCAGCGGACTGATCGAAGCTGTCGCCCTCGTCGTAGGTCGCGAGGTTGAAGTCGTACAGCGACTCGCCGCTGCGGCGGCCGTTGACCGAGATGTGGCCACCGTGCAGCACGAGGCGGATCTCGCCGGAGACGTGCTCCTGCGTGGAGTCGACGAAGGTGTCCAGCGAGCGCTTGAGCGGCGAGAACCAGAGGCCGTCGTACACCAGCTCGGCCCACTTCTGGTCGGTCCGACGCTTGAAGCGTCCGAGTTCGCGCTCGAGCGTGACGTGTTCGAGCTCTTCGTGGGCGGTGATCAGCACCATCGCGCCGGGGGCCTCATAGATCTCGCGGCTCTTGATGCCGACGAGGCGATCTTCGACGACGTCGAGGCGGCCGACACCCTGTGCACCCGCGCGGCGGTTGAGTTCCTCGATCGCCTCGAGCACGCTGACCGGGCGTCCGTCGATGGCGATCGGGCGGCCCTTGTCGAACGTGATGATGACCTCGTCGGGCGAGTTCCAGTTGATCGTCGGATCCTCGGTGTAGCTGTAGACGTCCTTGGTGGGCGCATTCCACAGGTCTTCGAGGAAGCCGGTCTCGACAGCTCGACCCCACACGTTCTGGTCGATCGAGAACGGCGACTTCTTGGTCACGTTGATCGGGATGTCGTTCTCCTCGGCGAAGGAGATGGCCTTCTCGCGCGTCCACGCGTAGTCGCGGACGGGGGCGATGACCTCGAGATCTGGTGCCAGCGAAGCGAAACCGACCTCGAAGCGCACCTGGTCGTTGCCCTTACCCGTGCAGCCGTGCGCGACGACGGTGCCGCCGTGATCGCGTGCCGCGGTCACGAGATGCTTGGCGATCAGCGGGCGCGACAGTGCCGACACCAACGGGTACCGGTCCATGTACAGCGCATTCGACGTGATCGCGGGCAGGCAGTAGTCGTCTGCGAACTCGTCGCGTGCGTCGACGAGCACGGCTTCGACAGCACCGCAGTCGAGCGCGCGTTGACGGACGACCTCCATGTCCTCGCCGCCCTGTCCGAGGTCGAGCGCGACGGCGACGACCTCCTTACCGGTCTCCTTGCCGATCCAACTGATAGCGACCGAGGTGTCGAGGCCGCCGGAGTATGCAAGTACGACGCGTTCCGCCATGGTGGTGTGTGCTCCTATGTCGTGGTTCGACATCCATCATCGGATGTCGTGCCCGTTGCGATCGGGCTGGGGTCTGTTTGTCGGTCCGGTACGGGCCTCTGTGTGTCCGGCTCCGGCTCAGGCGCTGCCGGGGCGTCGGTAAGGGGTTGTCACACGAGGCCCTCGATTCGTCGTGCGAGCTCGGCCCCGTCGATCGGCGCCCGTGCACACACGAAGATCGTGTCGTCACCCGCGATTGTGCCCACCACGTCGGGCAGGCTTGCCCGATCGATGGCGCTGGCCAGGTAGTGCGCGGCGCCGGGCGGGGTGCGCAGCACGGCGAGGTTTCCGCTGGCGTCCGTCGACACCAGCAGTTCGCTGAGCAGTCGAGACAGTCGGGCGGTGCCGCCGAACACCCCGCGAACGGGCGCGCCGTCCTCGGGGACGACGTACACGCCGACGCCGCCGTCTGCGGCGCGCAACTTGACGGCGCCGAGTTCGTCGAGGTCGCGTGAGAGCGTTGCCTGCGTGGCGTCGACTCCCCTGCCGGCGAGCAATTGCTGCAACTCCGACTGCGACCGCACCTGATGGGAACCGAGCACTTCGACGATGAGCGCGTGTCGCCCTGCCCGTGTGCTCGCGAGCCTGGTGTCTGTGTGGTCGGCGATGCGCGCGGCGCCCGCATCAGCGTTGCTGGTCACTTCTGCCCCAACAGCCAGATGAGCAGCGCCTTCTGCGCATGCAACCTGTTCTCCGCCTCGTCGAAAACAGCACTCGCGGGGCCGTCGATCACCTCGTCGGTGATCTCATCGCCACGGTGAGCGGGCAGGCAGTGCAGGACGATCGCGTCCGGATCCGCAACGGCGAGGAGCTCGGAGTTGATCTGGTACGGCCGGAACGGCGCGCGACGATCCTTGCCGTCGTCCTCCTGCCCCATCGAGACCCACGTGTCGGTGACCAACACATCGGCCCCACGCGACGCCGCGACAGGATCGGATTCGACGCTGACCGATCCCCCGGTCAGCGCAGCCCGCTTCTCGGCGTCGGCGATCACGACCGGGTCGGGCTCGAAACCGTCAGGCGCACTGATCGTCACGTGCATTCCCGCGGTCGCGCCGCCGAGCGCCAACGAGTGCGCCATGTTGTTCGCGCCGTCGCCGAGGTAGGTCATCGTCAGCCCCGCGGTGCGACCCTTGCGTTCGACGATGGTCTGCAGGTCGGCGAGCACCTGACAGGGATGGAACAGATCCGACAGCGCGTTGACGATCGGAATCGACGCCGTCGAGGCCATCGCTTCGAGACGCTCCTGACCGAAGGTCCGCCACACGACGGCCTCCACGAACCGTGACAGCACCCGGCCGGTGTCCTCGAGCGATTCGTCGCGGCCGAGCTGAGTGGTGCGTCCGTCGACGACGACCGCGTGACCACCCATCTGCGCGATGCCCATCTCGAACGAGAATCTCGTCCTGGTGGAGTTCTTGTCGAAGATCACCCCGACTCCCCGAGGCCCCTCGAGCGGTCGGTAGGCGAACGGCTGACGCTTCACCTCGGCAGCAAGCGCAAGTACTTCGGCCTGCTCGTCGGGCGTGAGGTCGTCGTCGCGAAGAAAATGTCTGGTCACTGTGCGCTGCTCTCGTCGGTTGCGGCGTCGAGGATCTGCGGCAGTGCTGCGACGAAGTCGCCGGCCTGCTCCTCGGTGAGGATGAGGGGCGGCGCGAGCCGCAGGACGTCGGGAGCCGGCGCGTTGATGAGGAATCCGTTGTCGCGAGCGGTCGACTCGACCTTCGCCGACACCGGCGCGGTGAGCACGACGCCGAGCAACAGCCCCGACCCGCGCACGTGGGAGATCAGCGGATGGTCGAGTGCTTCGACACCGGTTGCGATCGATTTTCCCACGGCGGCAACATGATCGACGAGGTTGCTGTTGTCGAACTCATCGAGGACCGCGAGCGCCGCGGCAGCCGACACCGGGTTACCGCCGAATGTCGTGCCGTGCTGTCCGGGCGTGAACAGTTCCGCCGCGGGACCCGTGGCGATGGTCGCCCCGATGGGCAACCCGCCGCCGAGGCCCTTGGCGAGAGTCATGACGTCGGGCACGATCCCAGCGGCCTGGTGTGCGAAAAACGTTCCGGTACGACCGATTCCCGTCTGAACCTCGTCGAGGACGAGCAATGCGCCGTGCTCGGCGGTCAGCCTGCGCGCGTGCGCGAGGTAGTCCGCAGGCGGAACGATGACACCGGATTCTCCGAGGATCGGCTCGAGAATCACCGCCGCGGTCTCCGACGACACGGCGGCGGTCAAGGCCTCGACGTCGCCGTAGGGCACGAAGTCGACCCCTGCGGGCATCGGTTCGAACGGTGCGCGCTTGGCCGGTTGACCGGTCATGGCGAGCGCACCCATGGTGCGTCCGTGAAATGCTTTGTCCGACGCGACGATCTGCGGCCTGCCGGTGAGCCTGGCCAGCTTGAATGCCGCCTCGTTGGCTTCGGTTCCGGAGTTGCAGAAGAACACCCGGCCGGGCTGCCCGAACTTGTCGAGAAGACGCTCGGCGAGTTCGACGACCCGCGGGTTGATGTACAGATTCGAGACGTGGCCCAGAGTGTGGAGTTGCTCGGTCACCGCTGCCACGATCGCGGGATGCGCATGACCGAGCGCGTTCACCGCGATGCCGCCGAGTAGATCCAGGTAGCGGTTACCGTCGGCGTCCCACACGTAGGCTCCCTCGCCCTTCGTCAGGGCGATCGGCGGCGTGCCGTAGTTCTTCATGAGGGCGGATGACCACCGCTCCTGCCAGGGTGCGGTCATGAGTGAGACGCTCCGTCTGTGTCTAGCGTGGTGTGCGTGGTTACGGGAGAGAGGTTTTCGGGAGCGACGACGGTTGTCCCGGTGCTCGCCGCGGTCAGCAGTTCGGCCAAGACGGCGTGCGCCACACGGCCGTCGACGACGTGAGCTCGCCCAACCCCGCCTTCGACCGCACGCAGGCACGCCTCCATTTTGGGTACCATGCCCGCGTCGAGACTCGGAAGCAGTTGTGCCAGTGCATCGGTCGAGATCTGCGACACGAGCGACGAGCGGTCGGGCCAGTCGGTGTAGAGACCCTCGACGTCGGTGAGCATCACCAGCCGGGAGGCGCCGAGGGCCTCGGCGAGGGCGCCCGCCGCGGTGTCGGCGTTGATGTTGTGGACGACGCCGTCGCGGTCGGGTGCGAGGGTCGAGACGACTGGAATTCGTCCCGCACCAACGAGATCGAGCACCGCGGACGTGTTGACCGAGGAGATGTCGCCGACGAGTCCGATGTCCGTGGCAACTCCGTCGACGAGGACCGTGCGCCGCGTCGCCGTGAACAGGTTGGCGTCCTCACCGGTGAGGCCGACGGCATAGGGTCCGTGCGTGTTGATCAACCCGACGAGCTCGCGACCGACCTGACCGAACAGCACCATCCGCGCCACGTCCATCACCTCGGGCGTGGTCACGCGGAACCCGCCACGGAACTCGCCCGTCAGGCCGAGACGTGCGAGCATCGCCGAGATCTGTGGTCCGCCACCGTGCACCACGATCGGGTGCATGCCGCAGGCGCGCAAGAAGACGATGTCGGCGGCGAAGGCGCGCTTGAGGTCGTCGTCGATCATCGCGTTGCCGCCGTACTTCACGACAACGGTTGCGCCGTGCATGGCCTGCAGCGCAGGCAACGACTCCGCCAGGATCGCGGCCTTCGCCGCGCCGCTGATCGAGCCATCTCCGCTGATCGAGCTTGTCGAGATCATGACGAATACGCCGAGTTCTCTTCGACGTACGCGTGCGACAGGTCGGTGGTCCGGATGCTGCCGGTCTCCGCTCCGAGGCCGAGGTCGACGAGGACCGCGACCTCGGGACCCGACAGGTCGACGTCACGCGCTCCGTCGACACCGGTGCCGTTGACGCAGACCGCTTTGCCGTTGAATGACACCGTGATTCGGTCCGGGTCGATGGTGACCGGCGCGATCCCCGTCGCTGCGAGCACGCGCCCCCAATTGGGGTCCGACCCGAAAAGCGCCGTCTTGACCAGACTGTCGCGGGCGATGGTCCGCGCCACTGCGATGGCGTCGTCTTCGGCGGCAGCGCCGGTGACCGTGATGACGATGCGCTTGGTGACACCCTCGGCGTCGGCCATCAGCTGCGCCGCGAGGTCGTCGCACACCGACAGTACGGCGGCGTCGAGTTCGGTTTGCTCGACCGGGATCTGGCTGGCGCCGGAGCTGAGCAGCAGGACTGTATCGTTGGTCGACGTCGAGCCGTCGATGTCGAGTCTGTCGAACGTCTTCGACGTCGCGCGCCGCAGCGCGAGGTCGAGTTGTTCTGCGCTGGCCCGCGCATCGGTGGTAAGCACGCACAGCATCGTCGCGAGCGAGGGTGCCATCATGCCTGCGCCCTTGGCCATTCCACCGATGTTCCACCCCTGTGGATGATGCAGCGCAACCTGTTTCGGCACGGTGTCGGTCGTCATGATCGCGTAGGCGGCGTCGGTTCCGCCAGAGAGTCCGCCGCCCATCTCCTGGACGATCTCGGTCACACCCGCGAGCACCTTGTCCATCGGGAGGCGATCACCGATGAGACCGGTGGAACAGACGGCGACCTCGACGGCCCCGGTCTCGGTTCCCCAGTTGCTCAGCGCTTCGGCAACAGCTTCTGCCGTCGCGTGCGTGTCCTGGAAGCCCAGCGGACCGGTACAGGCGTTGGCGCCACCAGAATTGAGGACGACGGCGCGCAGCCTGCCGGTGGTGAGCACCTGCTTGCTCCACAGCACCGGCGCAGCCTTCACCTGATTGCGGGTGAAGACGCCGGCCGCCGAATAGTCGGGGCCCTCGTTGAAGACCAGTGAAAGGTCGGGAGCACCGGAAGCCTTGATACCAGCGGCGATTCCCGCCGCGCGGAATCCGAGCGGAGCGGTCACACCCTGATTGCGCAGCAGGCGCGGTCCGGTCGCCGGTGCGCCACCGGTGATCCGGTCCTCGGAGTCGTCGTCGACCCGCGTCGTTGTATTGCCTTCTGTCGAATTGCCTTCTGCGGCATTGCCACTCGAGCTCACGGTGCCACTCCCACGGTGCTCAGTCCTTCTGCTTCGTCCCAGTCCAGCGCGAGGTTCATCGACTGGACCGCCGCGCCGCCGGTCCCCTTCGCGAGGTTGTCGATAGCGCCGACCACCACGAGTGTTCCGGCCCGCTCGTCGACGGCGACTGCGAGTTGCACTGCGTTGGAACCCATCACCGATCCCGTCGCTGGAAGACTGCCCTCGGGAAGCAGATACACGAATTGCTCATCGGCATACGCTTTCTCGTACACCGCGCGGACCTCGTCGGCCGACGCTGTGGTGCGCGCCGTGCACGTCGCGAGGATTCCGCGTGACATCGGGACGAGCACAGGCGTGAACGACACCGCGACCGGTTGGTCGGCGGCCTCCGAAAGCGCCTGCGAGATCTCGGGAGTGTGCCGATGCGACCCGCCGACGCCGTACGCACGCGCGGAACCGATCACCTCCGAGGCGAGTAGGTCGACCTTGGGTGCCCGTCCCGCGCCCGACGTCCCGCTCACCGCGACGACCGTGACGTGCGGTTCCACGAGTCCCGCTGCCAGTGCGGGAAGCAGCGACAGGATCGAGACCGTCGGATAGCAACCGGGCACCGCGATCCGGCTCGCATTCCGCAGGACCTCACGGTTGCCGGGGATCTCGGGGAGTCCATACGGCCAGGTGCCTGCGTGATCGCCGCCGTAGTAGGCGACCCAGTCGTCGGAGTCACGGAGCCGGAAGTCGGCGCCGCAGTCGATGATCAGCGTCGTAGGAGGCAGAGCGTCGGCGATCTGTGCCGACGTTCCGTGTGGCAGCGCGAGGAACACGACGTCGTGACCAGCCAACACGTCGGGCGTCGTTTCTTGGAGTTCACGCTGCGCCAACGGCAACAGGTTGGGATGATGGGCACCGAGCAGTGATCCGGCGTTGCCGCCCGCCGTCAGGGCGCCGATCTCGAGGTCGCCTGATCGCAGACGCGGGTGTCCGCACAGCAGACGAAGTACTTCCCCACCCGCATAACCGCTCGCGCCTGCGACAGCCACCTTGATCGTCATACACATCATTATGCATGGCGACGCAAATCAATACGGAACTAGGTCGGCGGGCGCAACGAAGTAGATTCCCAACCGGCGTCGTGTAGTCGTTCGACGGCCTCGAGAATCAGATCCACCGCGAACTCGAACTCGAAGTCGTCGTCGCAGCCAGCGGGACCCGTACGGGCGCGAGCATCGAGGGCGATCGCCGTCACTGCGGGATATCGTTTCGCGAACTCGGCCTCCGCTGCCGCCCGGGCGGCCGGACCGAGGTCGGACGACGGCGCGGCACTACCGGTGAACACTTCCGCCGTGAAGCCCCAGATTCGTGACCCGACTACGTGCATGGCGTGGTGGGTCAGATCGACTGCGATGCCTCCGTCGATGAACTCCGCCGCCAGGGAATCCATGTCGGCCTCGTGTCACAGGTATCGACGATCGGCGCGCTCGCCGCCGCCCCATCGCGATCTGGGAACTCACGCTGGGCATCTGGCTGACCGCGCGTGGCGTGCGAGAGCACAGCGAGGCGTCGGCCAGCGCATCGGTCGCCGTGTGACGACCTACCGAAGTCGCGCGCCGACGCCCTCGGTCGCGCGGGCCACGGCAGCCAGTTTGGCCGCGGTTGCCTCGTCGTCGGTGAGGGTCCGATCGCCTGCCCGGAACTTCAGCGCGAAGGTCAACGATTTGTTGCCCTCGCCGACCTGCTCGCCGGTGAAGACGTCGAAGAGCTCGATGGAATCGAGAAGCTCTCCGGCGCCCTCGCGCAGCAACGCCTCCACGTCTGCCGCCGGCACGCCATCCGACACGACGACGGCAACGTCCTGGAGGACCGCCGGGAACACGGAGATATGCGGCGCCGGCAACGTCGCGTCGAGCGGCAGCGCGTCGACGTCGATCTCGACGGCGCACATCCGCTTCGGCAGCCCTGCACGCTCCAACACCGCGGGATGGAGCTCGCCGGCATGTCCGACGACCAGACCGTCGACGACGACGGCCGCACACCGACCCGGATGCCAGGGCGCGTAGGCGTCGGCCACCAACGTGACGTCGACTCCGGCTGCGACGCCGATCTCGCGTGCGGCTTCGAAGGCGTCGAGGTAGTCGCCGGGCCTTCCAGGACCCCACGGGCCAGCCGGATCACGCAGCCCGGTCAGCGCAACCGCGACGTGCAGCGGCTGGGCGGGTAGCGAGTCGTCGAGTTGGGCGATCTCCTCGGCGGTCGGGCGTCGGGTTACGTCGAGTTCGGCCACCGGGCGCATGCGGTCGGTGGCGAGAACGACCTGGCCGATCGTGTACAGCGACAGGTCGCGCTGGCCACGCGCAATGTTGCGGCCGACCATCTCGAACAGCCCCGGCAGGAGCGTCGTGTTCAGCTCCGGCCGGTCGGACTCGAGCGGGTTGAGCACCTTGACCGTGCGGCGTCGAACGTCGTCGGAGGGCAGGTCCCACATCTCGAAGACGCCCGCTGGCATGAACGGAAACGGCAGTACCTCGACGTAACCGTCGAGCGCGAGCGTGCGACCGATGCTGCGGCGTCGACGCTGGGTTGGCGTCAGCCCACGCCCGCCCGGAGCCGACGGGAGAACGGCCGGAATGTCTTCGAGGCCTTCGAGTCGCAAGACTTCTTCGACGAGGTCGGCGCGCTGGCGCAGATCCGGCCGCCACGACGGGGGCGTGACGGTCAGCGGGTCGGTGCCGGTGACCGTGCACCCGACCTCGACGAGCCGAGCTGCGGTGGTGCCGGCCGGGTAAGTGACCCCAGCCGTGCGGTCGGGTTCGTCGGCCGCGATCGTGATGGGCGCGGTCGCCGGAACCGCGATCCGCTCCTCGGAGAGTGGCGACGCAATGGCACCACCCGCGAGTTCGACGATGAGGCCGGCTCCGCGGTCAGACCCGCCGGCGGTGATCTCCGGGTCGACGACGCGCTCGAACCGCTTACTCGCCTCCGACGTGAGCTTGTGACGCTTTCCGGTCCGGAAGACACGGACTGGATCGAAGGTCGCCGCCTCGAGCAGGACGCGCGTGGTCTGCGGACCCACCTCGGTGCTCTCGCCGCCCATGACGCCTGCCAACGCGACTGGGCCACTGTCGTCGGCGATGACGACGTCCTCGGGATCGAGGTCGCGTACGACGCCGTCGAGCGTTGTCAGCTTCTCCCCCGACCGCGCGTTGCGGACGGTGATGGTTCCGGACAACTTGTCTGCGTCGAAGGCATGCAGCGGCTGTCCCAGTTCGAGCATCACGTAATTGGTGACGTCGACGATGGCGGAGATCGGGCGGACCCCGGCAACCATCAGTCGCTTCTGCATCCACCACGGCGAGACCGCAGTCGGGTCGACTCCTTCGATGAGGCGCGCGGTGTATCGGGTTGCGCCGGAATCCTTCTCGATCGCCACGGGCCAGGGCGCACCGTCGGACACCGAGATGGCGGGGACGGAGGTCCCCGGATCGACGAACGGCACGGTGAAGCTGCTCGCCAGCTCACGGCCGAGTCCGCGGATCGAGAATGCGTAGCCACGGTCGGGGGTGACGTTGACGTCGATCGCGGCGTCGTCGAGTCCGAGGACCTCGCGGGCGTCGGCGCCGGGCTCGGCGGTGCCGGGCGCCAGGACGAGGATGCCGCTGTGATCGGTGCCGATGCCCAGTTCGGACACCGAGCAGATCATGCCGTCGGAGATGTGCCCGTACGTCTTCCGGGACGCGATCTCGAACGGCCCCGGCAGCACGGTTCCGGGCAGAGCGGCAACGATGAGGTCGCCTTCCGCGAAATTGCGTGCCCCACAGACGATTCCGCGGGGTTCCGACTCCCCCACCTCGACCTGGCAGAAGCGAATGGGCTTCTTGAACTCGGTCAGTTCCTCGATGTGCTCGACACGCCCGATCACCAGCGGACCGGTGATCTCGGGAAACGACTCGATGTCTTCGATCTCGAAACCGACACGGACGAAACCCGCGTCGATCTCCTCAGTGGTCGCCGACCAGGTCGGATCGCCGGCACGGAGTACCTCGGTGTACCAGGACTGCGGTGCACGCATCGGTCAATCAGCTTCTTTCATCGAGTGGAATCAGTGCGGGTTGCGGCGTCGACCGGCTCAGGCCGCCGGGCCGAACGGGAGGCTGAAGCGGACGTCGCCCTCCACCATGTCGCGCATGTCCGAGATGTCATTGCGGAATTGCAGGGTGCGTTCGAGTCCCATCCCGAACGCGAATCCGGAGTAGACGTCGGGGTCGATTCCGCTGGCGCGCAACACGTTCGGGTTGACCATGCCGCAGCCACCCCATTCGACCCAGCCCGCACCGCCCTTTTTGGCTGGGAACCAGACGTCGACCTCGGCCGACGGCTCGGTGAAGGGGAAATAGCTCGCACGCATACGCGTCGTGGTCTCGGGGCCGAACAGCGCACGAGCGAACGCCTCGAGCGTGCCGCGCAGATTGGCCATCGTCAGTCCCTTGTCGACGGCGAGGCCCTCGATCTGATGGAACACCGGCGTGTGGGTGGCGTCGAGCTCGTCGGTACGGAACGTCCGGCCGGGGCACGCGACGTAGATCGGAAGGTCTCGCGACAACATCGAACGCACCTGCACGGGCGACGTGTGCGTCCGGAGCACCTGACGTGACCCCTCGGGCGCGATGTAGAAGGTGTCCTGCATCGACCGCGCCGGATGATCCGGGAGAAAGTTCAGCGCGTCGAAGTTGTAGTGCTCGGTTTCTACCTCGGGTCCCTCTGCGATCTCCCACCCCATGCCGACGAAAACGTCTGCGACCTGCTCGGAGATCACTGTGATGGGATGGCGTGCACCGGCGGGACGTCGCCGACTCGGCAGCGTGACGTCGACCGATTCGGAGACGAGAACCGCGGCGTCGCGCTCGGCCTGCAGCTGTGCCGTCCGACCGTCGAGGACCGCAGTGACCCGGCCGCGAACCTGGTTGACCAGTTTGCCTGCTTCGGATCGCTGGTCCTTCGGCAGCGAACCCAGAGCTCGACGAGCGAGCGCTATCGGCGAACGATCGCCGAGGTGTGCGGTCTTGGCGGCCGCGAGCGCATCGAGATCAGCGGCCGCGGCGAATGCCGCAGCGGCGGCATCGGCCGCGGCGTCGAGTTCCGCGGTGCTCGGGAACGTTGGCTGCGCGTGATCGTCGGCAGAGCTGGCCACGGTCGGCGGTCTCCTCGTGCTTGCTGGTTCAGATGACTGAACTCATCACGACCACGTCGATGACGACGAGAGCAGATCAGCAATGCGCCGGTCGGAGGCCGTGATAGTTCCTCGTCAAGGTTAGTCGACCGGCATGGTGCGCTACCTCGACGCCCCCACGAACCCGCCACGATCGAACATCCCCGTCCCGACGAACGCAGAGCAGGTCGGTACCACTGTCGCCGCACCTGGTGCCGACACGTTTCGCCCGGGTCAGCAACGTCGGGAGCCCGCAGTTGCCCGACCCGACCACCGAGCTCCCATCGCGGCGGCGACGCCGACCACCAACCACATCCAGCCGGCGACGATCCCCGAACCGGCCAGGAGCAGAGTCGCCACGCCGACGACCACCAGAAGCGCCACGATGAGTGCGTCGCGTCGGGTACTCCAACCGCCGACGATCTGCGCGTCCCACCACGGCAGCGGACGGTTCTCCAGGACGGACAGCACACCGGTCACCGGGATCATCAGCGCGAGCAGGCATGTCGTGGTCCCGAGAACCGTCGGCCAAAAGAACAGGGCGTGGGGATCGCGATGCAAACCACACACCGTGGAGAGGCCGATGATGAGCGCCAGCACCGGCAGGTGCCACAGATACAGGGTCATCGCACCACGGTTGCCGAGCACGACCCACCACCAGACCCGTGGGCGCGAGGCCACTCGCGCCAGCGGCGCACGCAACCCGATGACCAGTGTGCACAGCACCACGGTGTGACCAGCGAGTAGCAGGCTCGGCGGGCTCATATTGGACAACTGCTGTCTTGGGACGGTCACCAACGACACCTCGTACGGACCGAGGGCCACCAGCGCGATGTCGACGACCAGAGCCGTCACCCCCAACACTGCGGCTTCGACCGTCGTGAACAGACGCTTCGCATACGCGACGCCGAGGATCGCCGGGATGATCCACACGCTGAGAAAGTTGACGTAACCAAGCTGACTCGACGCTCCGACGGCGATCCGAAGCGTGTCGACGGCTGCCGTCACAAGCCACGCGGCCGCCAAAGCCGACAGCACAGCGCGGCGTGACGAGAGTCGTTGGAGCACCGGCATCGCGGCGAGCACCAGAAGATAGGCGCCGAGAAACCACAGCAACTGAACTCCCAGGCGTGCCACGACGTCGGCGATGGCGGCGGCACCGACCAGCGTCGACACCCCGTAGACGACCAGGACGATCATGAGGTACCACCCGACCGGCCGCAGAAGCCGCTGCACACGACGCAACAGCCACTGGCCGGGACGTGTGTCCGGACGCCACCCGTAGGTCGACGCCGCGGCGCCTGCGAAGAAGAACAGCGGAAGGATTTGGAACAGCCAGGTCATCGGCTGCAGAAGCGGAACGTCGGCGAGTGTGTTGCCGAGGACGAGCCGACCGTCGGCGATCGACACGGTCAACATGAGCGAATGCCCGGCGATCACGACGACCAGTGAGGTGAGCCGGATGAGATCGACGACGCGGTCGCGGTTGCCGGTCAGCGCGTCGAGTTCTGCGACCGAAGGGGGCGGGGATGAGTGGTTCAGCACTCCGAGAAGTCTTCGCCGACATGCCCGTTCGATCATGGGTGCAACTACTCAGCACGCCTATGCGTTTTGACTCGATCAGCCGGTGCCGCCCGTCGCCCTAGACTCGACACTCATGCGATACACACTGGAAGATTCCGTTGTCGTCGAGCGCAGCCCGGAGGACGTGTACGCGCTGATCAGCGACGTCACGCGCACCGGAGAGTGGAGCGAGCAGTGCCACGCATGCGACTGGGACAGTGCTGCACGCGGCGAGGGCGCAACATTCACCGGTCACAACCGCACGCCGGTACGCGAGTGGTCGACGGTCTCGACCGTGACCGTCGACGAACCCGACAGTCGCTTCGAATGGACAATCGGAACGAGCGGCACGAGGTGGGGCTATCGAGTCGAGGCCGCCGGAGACGGCAGCACACGGCTCACCGAGTACACCGCCTTCTCTGAGACCGGCGAAGCGTTCTTCCATGAGAGGTTCGGCGACGACGCCGAGAACCAGATGACGATTCGACTCACCGCGGCGGCCACGGGAATCCCTGCCACTCTCGCGCGGATCAAAGTGATCGCCGAGGCGTGAGCCCTGCGCTACAACCTAGCGGGCTTGTACTCGCGCGCTCTCGTAGAGACAGATCGACGCCGCCGACGCGAGATTGAGGCTCTCGGCGCGACCGCGGATCGGAATGGACACCCGATGGTCGGCCGTCTGCGCGAGGGGTGCGGACAACCCGTGAGCCTCGTTGCCGAACAGCCAGGCGGTCGGCTCGGCGAGGACATTTGAGGCGTCGTCGAGCATCAGCTCACCGTCGGCCGACGTCGCGAGGATCGTGATGCCTGCCGACCTCACTGACGACAGCGCCGCGTCGACGTCTCGCTCCCGCACGATCGGCAGGTGGAAGACACTGCCCGCGCTCGCCCGTACACATTTCCCGTTGTGCGGGTCCACCGCATCGCCGAGCAACAGCACAGCGTCGGCGCCCATCGCGTCGGCTGTGCGGATCAGCGTCCCGGCATTACCGGGTTCACGCGGCTCGACGGCAACAGCCAGCAGTCGCGGACCTGACGACAGCACGTCGTCGAGCGAGGCGTCCAACAATTCGGCGAGAGCGAAGATTCCGGGCGGCGTCGTCGCTTCCGAGAGTTTCCCCGCGGCGCGATCCGACAGTCCGACGACGTCGATGCCTGCGCCGGATGCGTCGCCCAGGACGTCGGCGTGTCGGTCGGCGTCACTCTCTCGGACGAGGACCTGCAGTGCCCGACCGCTCTCCAGGGCGGCGGCAACCGCATTGGAGCCTTCCACGAGAAACCGTCCCTCGGCGCGTCGTGCCGGCGCTCGATGGAGCTTTGCATACGACACGACCCGCGAGGATCGTTCGGACAGGATCTCCATCAGATGATGTCCGTGATCACTCGCGGGTCGTGTGCGACGTGTTCGATGTGAACGCTCAGGCTGCGGGAGCGTTGACGTCGGCCGGCAGCGCCTTGCGGGCAACCTCGACGAGGCCGGTGAAGGCCTCGGGGTCGGTCACGGCGATGTCGGCGAGCACCTTGCGGTCAACCTCGACACCAGCGGCCTTGAGGCCCTGGATGAAGCGGTTGTAGGTGATGTCGTTGGCGCGGGCCGCGGCGTTGATACGCGCGATCCACAGCTTGCGGAACTCACCCTTGCGGGCGCGACGGTCCCGGTAGGCGTAAGTCATCGAGTGGAGCTGCTGCTCCTTGGCCTTGCGGTACAGGCGCGAGCGCTGCCCGCGGTATCCCTTGGAGGCCTCCAGCGTCGAACGACGCTTCTTCTGGGCGTTCACAGCCCTTTTCACGCGTGCCATGTCAGTTCCTCTTGTTCGTCAGATGTGGTGGTCGGGTGCGTCAGCGGTTGAGCAGTCGCTTGATACGCGGTGCGTCGTTCTCACTCACCACGGCGATGCCGTCGAGACGACGGGTACGGCGAGAGGACTTGTGCTCCAGGAGGTGGCGACGGTTGGCCTTCTGGCGGACGATCTTTCCGCTGCCGGTCACCTTGAAGCGCTTGGCTGTGCCCTTGTGGGTCTTGCTCTTCGGCATGTTCTTTCCTTCATTCGAGCGGACGCAAGCCACACCCGCGGTTGTCGGGTGCGGTATGCGTCCGCAGTGGTTCTCCGACGGCCCGTTCTCACGGACCGCATCGGCTTAGCTGGCCGTGTCGTCCTTGGCGCCCTGCTGGCGGGGCGCGCGATCGTCACGGGTCTGCTGCGCTTTCACGCGGGTCTTCGCGCCCTTGTGCGGGGCGAGGACCATGGTCATGTTGCGGCCGTCCTGCTTGGCCGAGGTCTCGATGAAGCCGTAATCGGCGACGTCGTTACCGAGGCGCTGCAGCAGTCGGTATCCGAGCTCGGGTCGCGACTGTTCGCGCCCGCGGAACATGATGGTGACCTTCACCTTCGAGCCTGCCTCGAGGAACCGGATGACGTGACCCTTCTTGGTCTCGTAATCGTGGTCGTCGATCTTCGGCCGGAGCTTCTGCTCCTTGATGACGGTCAACTGCTGGTTGCGACGCGACTCGCGTTGCTTCTGCGCTGCTTCGTACTTGAACTTGCCGTAGTCCATGATCTTGCACACCGGCGGACGGGCGTCGGGTGCGACCTCAACCAAGTCCAGGTCGGCCTCGTAGGCCAGGCGCAGCGCATCTTCAACACGCACGATGCCCACCTGCTCCGAATTCGGTCCGACGAGTCGGACCTCCGGTACGCGGATGCGCTCGTTGATGCGGGTCTCAGTGCTGATGGGGCCTCCTTGATAAAACCTGACAGGGGTGGCCGTCGCGGAGTGGTCGGTGGCCGCGCATGGAAAGGGGCTCTCAGCAGAAGAGCCCCGAGATGGTGTTCACCATCGTCAGGGCTCCGATACCGACCGGTCTGCACACCATCGGATGTGCATCGCCGACGGCGCGGAAAGACCACACCTATCGGCAGGACCGGACCGTACAACTGCGTGAATCGCGTGTGCGGTAAGCGCACATATTCGACGCGTCGTAGCGGTGGGAGCGGAACTCCACTTGCGACCCCGGCGCCAACCGGGGCGGTCGTGCTATGAAAGTCTATCAGTCATGCCCGAGAACACCTATTCGCCTTCGGGCGACGATGCAGGTGACGACCTCACCGGCGTTCCGAACAACGATTCCGCGCGTCCGGACGTGACTACTTCCACAGACGATGATGACAACGTCCGTGACATGGCAGACATTCCTTCGATCGAGGTCGTGACCCGGGCCATCGTCATGTTGATGAGTGCGTCGGCTGAGAAGCTCGGCCTGGCGCCGGGGGCGTCCGAAGACGACGCGGATCTCGATGAGGCTCGCAAACTCATCACCGCGCTGGCCGGGCTCGTCGACGCGGCCAAACCAGATCTCGGCGTGCACGCCGCCCCCATACGCGACGGACTCAAGCAACTGCAGCTGGCGTTCCGCGATG
>NZ_DLSO01000098.1:0-2394 GCF_002500165.1 Gordonia sp. UBA7860
GGGGTCGCAGGTTCAAATCCTGTCATCCCGACAAAAAGCCCAGGTGAGAGCAGGTTTCTCACGTGGGATTCGTCGTTCTCCTGGGTGGTCACCTCCTGGTCCACTCGCTAGATCTGCTCGATCCAGCTACCGTCGAAGTGGACCAGTCCCGTTAGACGTCGTCGCCCGCGGAGTGCACCAGAAGGTGCCCGTGAAGTTCAGTCCGGAGTTGCGATACCGCACCGTGCGCATGGTTTGGTCAAGTCCCGGGAGGTGGTGTAGTCGTTGGTGATCCTTCAGTTGTTGGTGTCGGTTAGGCGCTGAGCTCGAGGGCGGGGTCGCTCACCTCCTCGGTTCCGGTGTCGGGGATGAGGGTGAGGCGGGATTTGGCGAGGATGTCGAGGCCGAGGTAGCGGCGGCCTTCTGCCCATTCGTCGGTCTGCTCGGCGAGGACGGCGCCGACGAGGCGGGTGATCGCGTCACGGTTGGGGAAGATGCCGACGCTGTCGGTGCGGCGGCGGATCTCTCGGTTGAGGCGTTCGTTGGGGTTGTTGGACCAGATCTGTTGCCAGAGCCCTTCGGGGAACCCGGTGAATGCGAGGATGTCCGCCCGGGCGGTGTCGAGGTGCTCGTGCGCGTCGGGGAGCTTGCCGTCGACGTAGTCCAGGAGCCGGTCGAACTGGGCGTTCACGGATGCCGCGTCGGGCTGGTCATAGACGGAGTGCAGCATCGCCTTCACCGCCGGCCACATGCTCTTCGGCGTCACCGACATCAGGTTCGCGGCGTAATGGGTGCGGCAGCGTTGCCAGACCGCGCCGGGCAGGTTCGCCGCGATGGCTTCCACCAGCCCGGCGTGCGCGTCGGAGGTGACGAGGCGGACCCCGCTCAGACCGCGGGCGACGAGGTCGGCGAAGAAGCTGTTCCATGCTGCCCCGGTCTCCGATGTCGCAACCCGAAGCCCGAGGACTTCCCGGCGCCCGTCGGCGTTGACGCCGGTCGCGACCAGCACGACCGCGTTGATGACCCGGCCGCCTTCGCGGACTTTCATGGTGAGAGCGTCGGCGGCGACGAACGTGAACGGGCCGGCGTCGCCGAGGGGTCGGTGTCGGAACTGGTCGACGTGTTCGTCGAGCTCGGCCGCCATCCGCGACACCTGCGACTTTGACAGCGAGTGGATGCCGAGGGTCTTGACCAGCTTGTCCATCCGACGCGTGGAGACGCCCGCGAGGTAGCAGTCCGCGACGACCGTGATCAGCGCGGTCTCGGCGCGTTTGCGGCGCTCGAGGAGCCATTCCGGGAAGTACGTCCCTTGCCGCAGTTTCGGGATCTGAACGTCGATGGTGCCGACCCGGGTATCGAGGTTGCGGTGCCGGTAGCCGTTGCGCTGCGTCACCCGGTCGGGTGAGGGCTGGCCCCATTCGGCGCCGACGACGGCGTCCGCGTCGGCGGACAGCAGCGCGTTGATCATTGTCTGCAGCAGCTGCCGCATCAGATCCGGTGATGAATCGGCGAGGGCTTCACCGAGCAGGCGGGCAGGGTCGACAATATGAGGTGCGGTCATCGTGATGATGCCTTTCGAGTGGGATGTGAGAGTTTTCTCGAAGGATCACACGGTGACCGCGCCCACGTTCACGACGAGGCCGGCCACCGCGGGCTACACCACCTTATGGGGCACTACTATGCTCACAGGATCCCTGAGCCTTGGTATGCTCGGCGCCGTCGCAGGTAGAACGAGCAAGGCTTACGAATTCAACAGCGTGCATTTCGCGCTGGCTGGCGGACCCCATCACCGAGAGCGAGGTGGTGGAGGCGTATCGCGCGAACGCGCTGTTCGACGCGCAGAAGGATGGCCCCGAGTTCGGACATCGGCTGCTCGCCGACGAGGCCCGCGACCACGGTGAGGCGATGTCGGACCGCACCGCGTGGCGGATCGCCTCAGCGAACGGCTGGTTCAGCGCGTTCGGGAAGCCCAAGCGCGGCAAGCACCGGAAGTCGGGGCCTCCCGTGCACGACGACCTCTGCGCCGTCGTAGACGAGCACGGCAGGACCCGACACGTGTTCACCGCCGACGCGCCGAACGAACTGTGGCTGACGGACATCACTGAGCACAAGACCGCCGAGGGCAAGCTCTACCTCTGCGCGATCAAGGACGTGTACTCGAACCGGATCGTGGGCTACTCCATCGACTCGAGGATGAAGGCGTCCCTGGCAGTCACGGCGCTGAACAACGCGATGCTGCGCCGCGAACCCGCGGGCACGATCGTGCACTCCGACCGTGGGTCGCAGTTCCGCTCGAACAAGTTCGTCAAGGCACTACGCCGACACAAACTGACGGGGTCGATGGGAAGGGTCGGCGCCTGCGCGGACAACGCCGCGTTGGAGTCGTTCTTCGCTCTGCTGCAGAAGAACGTCCTC
>NZ_DLSO01000098.1:2670-3089 GCF_002500165.1 Gordonia sp. UBA7860
CCCCCCGATCGAGTTTGAGACAATCAAAACCGCCGCACTCGCGGCATAGAGAACGAGTCAACGAAACCCTCAGCAGTCCCAATGGCCCGGAAACGTCCGCGAGCTCGAATCGCTATTGCTCTCGGTGGCGAGCCGAGTATGCGGCTCCGCTATCGGAATGCAACATCTGGGTGCTGGGTGTCGGGATGCGGTGCCGACGCGCACGCTTTCAAGTCTGGAACGAGCCGAGCGAGAGACGCTCATGCTGACCCTGCAGGAATGCAAGGGGAACAAGTCGTTGGCGGCAGCAAAGTTTAGTGTGGCGCGCTCGCCCCTTTACCGCAAAATGCGCCCGGATGGGCTCAACAAGGATCGCAGCTTCATGCCTGAAATTGGTACCGCCGGGAGCTCGTCGCAGCGGTCCACATAACCTTCTCGGT
>NZ_DLSO01000161.1:0-2793 GCF_002500165.1 Gordonia sp. UBA7860
CGCGGCGCTCACCCTTGCGCATCGGGGGAAGCCAGACGACCCGGGCGGGAATCAGCGTCGTTGCCGGGTCAAGCGTCTCGGGATCGACTTCGTCGAGTGTGCGCACCGGGGCGTCGGGATGTCTGCTCGACGCCCATTCGGCGACGGCCTCGCGTTCACAGTTCGTTCGAACCTCGGCGAGCACGATTGCGGCCAATGCGTTCCCCTCCCGTGTTGACATCACTGAATCGACAACAGTTCAGTGAACTGTGACCCACCACACACTAATACCCCTTCCGTTCGTCACGCACATCGGACTAATGCTGTGACGAATCCCCGTGGCGTGGCCCACATCAGGCACCGGGACGTGGGAGGGTCGCTGACCGGCCGCGATAGGATTCGCACGTGAGCAAACCAGCCCTTGCTCCGGAGTTTCGCTATGCCGAATTGCTACCCTCCGGCGCCGATGACACGCCCTATCGCCTGATCACCACCGAGGGGGTCTCGACGGTCGACGTCGACGGCCAGACCTTCCTCAAGGTCGCGCCCGAAGCCCTCGAACGCTTGACGTCCGAGGCGATGCACGACATCAGCCACTACCTGCGCCCCGCACACCTGCGGCAGTTGCGCAAGATCATCGACGACCCGGAGGCGTCGGGCAACGATCGTTTCGTCGCGCTCGATCTGCTCAAGAACGTGAACATCTCCGCGGGCGGCGTACTGCCGATGTGCCAGGACACCGGCACAGCGATCGTCATGGGCAAGAAGTCCGAGGGGGTGCTGACCGGCGTCGACGACGGCGAGTGGATCTCACGCGGCGTCTACGACGCGTACACCAAACTCAACCTGCGCTACTCACAGCTCGCGCCGTTGACGACATACGACGAGAAGAACACGGGCACCAATCTGCCTGCGCAGGTGGAGATCTACTCGACCCAGCAGGGGCCGAAGGGACCTGAGTACAAGTTCCTCTTCATGGCCAAGGGCGGCGGCAGCGCCAACAAGTCGTTCCTGTTCCAGGAGACCAAGGCGATCCTCAACCCCGACCGCCTGCTGACCTTCCTCGACGAGAAGATCCGGTCACTGGGTACCGCCGCCTGTCCGCCGTACCACCTCGCCGTCGTCATCGGCGGGACGTCGGCCGAATTCGCCTTGAAGACAGCGAAATACGCATCGGCGCACTACCTCGACACGCTGCCCACGGAGGGCTCGATGTCGGCGCACGGCTTCCGGGACGTCGAGCTCGAGGAGGAGGTCTTCAAGCTGACCCAGTCCTTCGGCATCGGCGCCCAGTTCGGCGGCAAGTACTTCTGCCACGACGTCCGGGTCGTGCGTCTGCCGCGTCACGGCGCATCGTGCCCGGTGGCCATCGCGGTCTCGTGCTCGGCCGACCGCCAGGCACTGGGCAAGATCACCTCCGAGGGCGTGTTCCTCGAGCAGCTCGAAACCGATCCGGCGCAGTACATGCCGGACGCCGGGGTCGCCGAGGACATCGAGGGAGGGCAGGTCGTCGAGATCGACCTCAACCGGCCGATGCCGGAAATCCTCGCCGAACTGTCGAAGTATCCGGTCAAGACTCGACTGTCGCTGACCGGGCCCCTCGTCGTGGCTCGCGATATCGCACACGCCAAGATCAAGGAACGCCTCGACGCAGGCGAGCCGATGCCGCAGTATCTGCGCGATCACCCCGTCTATTACGCGGGTCCGGCCAAGACTCCCGAGGGCATGGCGTCGGGTTCGTTCGGACCGACGACGGCGGGTCGCATGGACTCCTATGTCGAGCAGTTCCAGGCCGCGGGCGGATCAATGGTCATGTTGGCCAAGGGAAATCGCTCCAAGCAGGTCACCCAGGCATGCGACGCCCACGGGGGCTTCTACCTCGGTTCGATCGGCGGCCCGGCAGCTCGCCTCGCCCTCGATTGCATCAAGAGCCAGGAGGTCATCGAGTACCCGGAGCTCGGGATGGAAGCGGTCTGGAAGATCGAGGTCGAGAACTTCCCGGCGTTCATCGTCGTCGACGACAAGGGCAACGACTTCTTCACCGACCCGTCGGGGTCGGTCACCGTTCCGCTGAACGGCGTGCGGGTTCGTTCGAAGGAGCGCTGAGCGAGCGCAGCGCAGCGATCAGGGGTCACTGAGCGAGCGCAGCGCAGCGATCAGGGGTCACTGAGCGAGCGCAGCGCAGCGATCAGGGTTACTGAGCGAGCGGTCGTGCGGCGGCGCCGATCTTGCGCGCCGTGGTGCACGGCCGCTCGCATACCTGTCCCCAACCGAGACGCAGCGTGAGTCTCGCCGCGCCGACCGCGGCGTCGAGGTCTCGGTCCCGGCTCACCGGGTCGTCGTGCCCGAGTCGCAGTTTTTGCCGTACACAGGTGCCACATTCTGGCACCTGTGTACGGCAGACGCGGCCCCGCAACCCGCGGCGAGTAGCGTGGATTGAGGTAGTCCTAACCCACCGCAGACATCCGGAGGACGCATCAGATGAGCGAGCAGCAGTACCGCATCGAGCACGACACCATGGGCGAGGTCAAGGTACCCGTCGACGCACTCTGGCGCGCACAGACGCAACGCGCCGTCGAGAACTTCCCGATCAGCCACCGCCCGCTCGAGCGAACGCAGATCCGTGCGATGGGACTGCTCAAGGCCGCCTGCGCGCAGGTCAACAAGGACCTCGGCCTGCTCGACGCCACCAAGGCCGACGCCATCATCGCCGCTGCCAAGGAGATCGCCGAGGGCAAGCACGACGACCAGTTCCCCATCGACGTGTTCCAGACCGGGTCGGGTACCAGCTCGAACATGAACGCCAACGAGGTG
>NZ_DLSO01000065.1:0-1745 GCF_002500165.1 Gordonia sp. UBA7860
GCCCGGTCAGCGCGTCGGTATCGGAATTGATCGCATCGGGTCCCAGCCTCTCGAGGAGCAACTGGCACAGAATCGGAATGACCGTGATGCCACCGAGAACCGCGAGGAGTTTCGCCACCGCGGTGACGGCGTCGATCTGCTCGGCGATGCGGAACGCGACCACTGCTGATACCCCGAACGCGACGGCGAGGTTCACCGCGAGCAGACGCACCGAGTGGAAGATGCCGATGTAGCCGCCGAGCACACCGTAGAGACCACACGCCGCGATCGCCGACATCGGGTCGGCCTCGACCACACAGGCCACCCCGATACACGCCGCCGACACGAGCACGAACACGGTCGATGCTGTCCGTGTCGGCCATCGTGGACGAATCCAGATCAGGGAGATCGCCACGCACACCGCCACGACCGTGAGTGCGCATCCGCGCTGGACCGCGCCTGTCGGACCGGCGGGACTGAACATCATCAGCACCTCGATGCCGGCGAGGAAAAGCACACCGACGGCGATCACACGCGCTGTGGCTCGCTGCCGACCTCTCGTGGCGAGGTATTCGGACAGCCACTCGTAGTGGTCGGGTCCCGACCACACGCTCTGCACACGTCGACACCCTGTCAGGACCCGATCGACGATCGTCACAGTCCCCCCTCACGTGCTGGCCGATCACTCCCCAGCCAGCAGTATCTCGCGAATCACCCCGTCCGCGAGCAGTCTGCCCCGGTCGGTCAGAACCAGACTCTCGCCCGATCGCCTCAGGAGCCCCATCTGACACTGTCGATCCGCTTCGTCGAGCTCCGCGCGCGTCAGCAGTGTCGACGGCAACCCTGCGCGGCACCGTAGCTGCAACATGACGAGTTCATTGTGCCTATCGGTCTCGGTGAGTTCTTCGGAGTCGGCCGCCGCACTGTGTCCCTCCGTGAGCTGCTGCGCATAACGCGCGGGATGCTTGACGTTCCACCACCGCACGCCGTTGACGTGCGAGTGGGCGCCGGGACCGAGACCCCACCAGTCATCGCTGCGCCAATAGCCCAGGTTGTGTCGGCATGCCGCTGCCGGCGACCGCGCCCAGTTCGACACCTCGTACCAGTCGAGACCCGCGGCGCGCAGTTGGGTGTCGAGCATGACGTAGCGATCGGCGAGTACGTCGTCGTCCGGTGCGGGGAGCTCGCCGCGCCGGATGCGTCGGGCGAGAGCCGTGCCGTCCTCGACGATGAGAGCGTAGGCAGACACGTGGTCGACCGGCGTGGCGAGCACGGCGTCGATGCTCGACTGCAGGTCATCGTCGGTCTCGCCCGGTGTGCCGTAGATCAGGTCGAGGTTGATGTGCTCGAATCCCGCCGCAGCGGCCTCACGCGCCGCGGCAGCAGCCCGCCCGGGAGTGTGCGTCCGATCGAGCGTTGCGAGTACGTGCCGTGCAGCCGACTGCATGCCCAGCGACACCCTCGTGAAACCCGCATCGAGTAATCCGTCGAAGAACTCCGGGGACGTCGATTCCGGGTTGGATTCCGTGGTGATCTCTGCGTCGACCGTCAGATCGAACCGACGCCGCACCGAGTCGAGCAGTCGCCCGAGTCCGTCGGACCCGAGCAGCGACGGTGTACCGCCGCCGACGAAGACCGTCGACACTCGCCGCGCCGACCCGAGCAGTGTTGCGGCAACATCGATTTCACGATCAACCGCCGCCTGCCACGACTCCGGAGACGACGACGATCCCAGTTCACCTGCCGTGTAGGTGTTGAAGTCGCAG
>NZ_DLSO01000065.1:1890-2504 GCF_002500165.1 Gordonia sp. UBA7860
GAAGTCGCAGTAGCCGCAGCGTGTAGCGCAGAACGGAACGTGGAGATACAGCCCGAAGCCCGTGTCGGGGTCGGCGTGTGCGCAGGCGTCGGCGATCGGTTCGGTTACGCGATTCGACGCGGACCGCGACTCGACCATCGTCTCCACATGCACACCTCCATGATGCGCGTCGACACTCTTGGCTCGGGTCCCGGGGCGACGACCACGGACTTCCACCCGACGCGGCTCGCGTCATCGCCCCTGATCGCAGCTCCCGGAGCGACGACCCGTCACCCGATCGGTGCGCACACCGACTTTGCCTCAGCATGACGCAAAATAAGCGCAAGTAGACGACCGGTCACCTGACGTGGCACTATGGATGGCGTGAATTTCCCCGGGGTGTGGCTCGCAGCGCGACGCCACGTCGATCTGAAGCGCGTCTGCAGCGCCACCTGTCGTCTCTAGACGACGAACGGCCCCGAGAGTTCCCCGCGAACAGCGGGAACGCCGCCACGTCATCGCGGCGCATTGCCGCCCAGTCACAGCCCAGACCGCGCGAAAGCCGGTGCACGTGTGCCCGGCAACAGGAGACTTCATGACGTCTACGACGGACATCACCTCGAACAGCGGCGCCG
>NZ_DLSO01000130.1:0-42435 GCF_002500165.1 Gordonia sp. UBA7860
GTCGAGGCGGTCCTTGACCTCTTCCCACAGGTTGGCGCCGCGAAGGCTTCGCTCGGCCACCTCGTTGAGCTGCTTCTTGTTGCGAATGCCCTGCAGGCGAAGACCTGCGACGACGTTGTCTCGGATCGACATGGTCGGGAAGGGATTGGGCCGCTGGAACACCATGCCGATCGTCGTACGGACGCTCGTCGGGTTGACCTCTTTGGAGTAGATGTCCTCACCGTCGAGCAGCACACTGCCGACCGCGTATGCGCCGGGGATCTCCTCGTGCATGCGATTGAGCGTGCGCAGCACCGTCGACTTGCCGCAGCCCGACGGACCGATGAACGCGGTGATGCTGCGCGGCGGCACTGCAAGAGTCACTTCCTTCACGGCGTGGAACTTGCTGTAGTAGATATTCAGGTCTTTGATGTCGAGGCGCTTGGCCATGGCATTACTCTCTCGTGCTGTTGATGTACGACGCTGTTGCTGGGCGTGCGGTCTTACCTGGACTTGGGTGCCAGGAACTTCGCGAGCAGCGCTGCGACGATGTTGAGGATGGCGATGATGATGATCAGCGTCAGCGCTGCACCCCAGTAGTAGAACGACGACGCCGGCTGACTCGCCGCCCACATGTCCTTGATGAACAGAGGCAGCGAGTTCATACCGCCCTCGAAGGGGTTGGTCTTGACCAGCGAACTCGCCGGACCCGCGAGGATCAGGACTGGGGCGGTCTCACCCATGATGCGTGCGATGGCGAGGAAGATGCCGCTGAGCATGCCCGACAGCGCGGTCGGGATCACGACACGCATGATCGTCTTCCACTTGGGGATGCCCAGTGCGTACGACGCCTCGCGCAGTTCGTCGGGTACGAGCTTGAGCATCTCCTCCGACGATCGGACGACGATCGGGATCATCAGCAGGATGAGCGCGAGACTGACCATGAAGGCGCTCTGTCCCATCGAGAGTCCGATGACGAACACCGTGAAGATGAACAGCGTCGCGACGATCGACGGCACGCCCGCGAGAATGTCGACCATGAAGCTGACCGGTTTGACCAGCTTCGACGTCGGGTACTCGACCAGGAGAACGGCCGTGAGCACCGCGATCGGGACCGAGATGATCGTGGCGACGAGCGCCTGGATGATCGAACCGACGATCGCGGGCGCGATTCCCGCGCCGTAGTCGGTTGTGGTGTCGACTGCGTAGCCGTCGCCGAACCACCAGTTCGGGTCGGTGATGGCGCTCGCTCCATTCGAGAGCACCGTCCACAGCAACCACACCAGTGGAATGACGCCGAGCGCGAAGCAGATGAAGAAAGCGGCGCGCGCACCGTTGTTGCGGATTCGACGGCTCAGCGAGATCTCGCGGAATGCCGACGGATGTTGTTTGACCGGGCCGCCGCCTGCGCCCTTATCGAGTGCGATGCTCATCCGTTGACCTTTCCGCCTGCGACCGTGCGAGCGACCGCGTTCACCACGAATGTCAGGAGGAACAGCACCAGACCGGCCGCGATGTAGGCGCTCTGGGTGTCCTGGCTACCGACGAACTCGCCGACGTCGCGAGCGATCTTCGACGCGAACGTGTCGCCGCCCTCGAACAGCGACCACTTGAGGCGGCCGACGGCGGCACTCAGGATGATCATGACGGCGATGGTCTCGCCGAGCGCACGTCCGAGCGCCAGCATCGCCGCGGCGATCATGCCGGAGCGTCCGTACGGGAACGAGGTCATCCGGATGACCTCCCACTTCGTCGCACCGAGGGCCAGTGCCGCTTCTTTCTGGCCGGGAGGGGTCTGGCGCAGCACCTCTCGGGTGATCGAGGTGATGATCGGCAGCATCATGATCGCGAGCACGATGCCCGCGGTGAAGATCGTGCCGCCGCCGCTGACTGACGTGCTACCGGCGGAGAAGAGGAAGAACCAGCCGAGCACGCTGTTGAGCCTCTCCGCGAACGGCGCGATCACCGGCGCGAGGACGTAGATGCCCCAGAGACCGAAGATGATCGACGGCACCGCCGCGAGGAGATCGATGACCGCCGCGAGCGGGCGGGCGATCTGCCTCGGCGCGTATTCCACCAGGAACACCGCGATACCGATCGCGATCGGGGTGGCGATGACCAGTGCGAACAGCGAGGTCAGGACCGTCGCGCGGAACAACTCCCAGATACCGAAACGCACCGTGTCGTTGTCGAAGTTCGACGCACTGACGTCCCACTGGGACGAGAAGATGAAGTTGGCGTGATTGGCCAGCATCGCCGGTATGGCATTGACGATCAGCGCAATGCCGATACCGGCGACGAGGACGACCACGAAGAAGCCCGTGCCCCGTGCGAGGTAGGAGAAGAGTCGGTCGCCGAGAGCACCGCGGTGGCTACGCAGGCCCGGGTGGAGCTGCTCCTCGAGTTGCTCCTCGGATTCCGGGGGCAACTGGTCGGGCGATTCGGGAGGCTGCGTGCCGGGTTCGGGCGGGGTCTCCGCCTTCCCCCGGCCCACACCGGTGGTGTCATCCACAGACATAACTCTTATTCGCTTCGGGTCGGTGTTCGTGTGTTACTGAATAGCGTTGATCGACGAAGCCAGCTTCTGCTGGAATTCGCTCGGCAGCGGGATGTAACCCGCGTTGATCAGATCTTGGCCCTGGTTCTGCGGTGCGGACGCCACCGAGAGGAACGTCTTGACACCCTGGCCGACCGAAGTATCTGCATACTTCGAGCACACGATCGAGTATGTTGCCAGAACGATCGGGTAGGCGCCCGCTTCGGTGGGCTTGTAGAACGATTCGGTGTCGATGACCATGTTGTGGTTATCGGGGCCGTTCTTGAGCTTTGCCGCGGCGATGGTCTTGCCACCGGTCTCGGAGTTCAGGGCCACACCGCTCTTGTCCTGGTCGGTGATGATCTTCGCCATCGACAGCTGGTTGGACTGCGCGTATGCCCATTCGACGTAGGCGATCGAGCCGGGGGTCGGCTTCACCGCGGAACCAACGCCGGGGTTGCCCTGCTTGCCTTCGCCGACACCGCCATTGAACGTCTTGCCCGCACCCTTGGTCCAGCCGCCTGCTGCGGTCAGGTACTTCTGGAAGTTGTCGGTGGTCCCCGACTGGTCGGCGCGGTAGATCACGCTGATCGGGGTTGCGGGCAGGGTCTTGCCGGGATTGTCGGCAGCGATCGCCGGGTCATTCCAGGTCTTGGCCTCGCCGCTGAAGATCTTGGAAAGAGTCGGGCCCGACAGCGCGAGATCGTTGACCCCGTCGACGTTGTAGGTCACGGCGATCGGACCGAACACGAGTGGCAGCTGCCATGCTTCCGAGCCGCAACGCTGTGCGGCCTTCTGGATCTCTTCGCCCTTCAGCGGCGAGTCGGAGCCACCGAAGTCGGTGAGATTCTGCGTGAAGTCGGAGACGCCCTGTCCCGAGCCTCCGCCACCGTAGGCGAGCTCGTGACCCGGGCAGGTCTTTGCAAACGAGGTGGAGAAGATCTTCATGGCGTTGGCCTGCGCTGTGGAACCACTCGCCTTGAGCGACTGCTTGCCCTCACACTTGATGTCGGTCACCGCAGATGCGGGGGCTGCACTTGTGCCTCCCTTGTCAGCATTGCTGCTACACGCACCGAGAACGAGGGCGGAGCTGGCGGCCATCACGGCGACAGCGGCTCCTGTACGACTCAATTTCACTTTCTGGTTCCCTCCAGCATCAGAACATGGCAGTCCAGCCAAGCGGCTTTGCCCGGTCGCAATGACAGTAGGGTGCCGTGGTGGACGGTCCGGGCACCGAAAGTGAACGGAAGATGAATTTGGACATGCCGGGGCTTACCATCGAGTTAGGTAAGCCTTTGTTAAAGTCTCCAGGGAGATGAGTAGGACACCCGCTTCCCCCAACACGTCGCGCACCTTCACCGGCGCGGCCATCGACGTGCACCACAGCGGTCATCGGAGCGCCGTCGTGGTCGGTCCACTCGACCTTCCGGGCGCGAGTTGCGCGTCGGACAGACTCATCCGCTTCGCGAAGCGCGGCCCCCATACGCGTATCGGGCTCATCCCCTCCCCGGGTCGCGCGTGGACCTACGCGCCGAACCGCCTCGCCGACGCCGTCCACACCGCACCACCGACCGACGACCCCGTCACATTGCTCGACGTACTCGCGACGCGCCCGCCGCGCCATCTGCGCGTCGTACTCAGCGGCCGCTACCTCGCGATCGACTACGACCACGGCCTCGGCGACACCACCCTGCTCAACACCATCGTCGACGTTCTGCTCGACGAGGAGATTCCCGAAAACACCTCGACGTCGCCCCGGTGGACGTCCACCCGGGCTCTCGCGATCGCGGGTGCAGCTGTGCTGTCGAATCCACGACGACTTCGCGAGTTGGCCCACATGCATCGGTCGCGCGATTACCGAGCACCGCAACCGTCAACCCTGGTACCGGTCGATCCGCCGCGACAGGCGACGAGCGTGTTCGCGCGAACCCCGCGCGACGTCGTCGATTCGATGCGTGCGGCGCGGACGTCGCGCGCGTCCGACGTCGGAATGTTCACGCTGCACACCGTCGCGCTCGTGCGCGCACTGACCGCCGCCGGGCTGCGCGTCAATCCGATGGTCACACTTCCGTTCGACGCGAGGGCCTATCTCCCTCGGTCCGTGGGCACCATGGCGAACTTCGCGGCGGGCCTCGACTTCGTCGTACTCCCCGACACCGCACCCGACGCACTGCAGGCAGAACTGACAGCGGCGTCGTCGATGGGTCGCCCCGTCGCGAATCTCCTCGTGACAGCAGCAAAGTCGAGAGTTGCCGCGAGCACACAGCGCCGAAGGCGGCTGGCGGCGACCGACCAACAGTCGTGGGCGCCCGCAGGCGAGGCGGCGATCGACCTACTGCACTCCTCGGGTGGCGTCGTACCGGGACGTCATCGGCGGTGGAACTTCCTCGACACCGAGAAGGCATTGGTCATCGGCATCGCCGAGCCTCCATCACCCACCGGGATCACCGTCGCGAGTGCATCAGTTGCCGGAAGTCTGTGTCTCACAGCGACGTTCCGCGACGACGTCTTTCCCGCCGACGCTGTGGCAGCCGCCCTCGCGGACGTACCGGCACAGGCGTTGGCGGCGCTCGGAGAGACAATCCCCGCACCGAGGTAGTTAGTCGATCACATCGGGTGACTATGGTTAGCCTTCCCTAATCCTCATGGGTTAGGCTACCGTGGTCCGCTGTCCCGCATGCCGTCCGGAGTCGAAGTTGTCGCACCCGCATCAGCAGTCCGCTTCGCCCACCCTGTCGGCGATCATCTGCTGCTACACCTCCGACCGCGCAGCGCTCCTCACCCGCGCCATCGCCGCGACACGCGCGCAACTCCTCGACGTCGACGAGCTTGTCGTCGTGGTCGATCACAACGACGACCTGCTCACCTCACTGCGAGCGCGGTTCTCCTCCGACCAGTCCGCGGTCACCGTCGTCGCATCAGCGGGGCCGCGAGGACTTTCCGGGGCTCGGAACACCGGCACCCGCGAGGCGCGCGGTGACATCTTGGTCTTCATCGACGACGACGCCGAACCGGTACCCGGATCGTTCGCCGCCGTTCGATCGCGATTCGCCGACGACATCATCAGCGCCCTGGGCGGTGCGGTTGATGCCCAGTGGCTTGCTCCCCGGCCGACATGGTTCCCCGAGGAGTTCGGCTGGGTCGTCGGCTGCGACTATCGCGGTCTACCGGGACACGGTGCGCAGATCCGCAATCCGATCGGAGCGGCGATGGCGGTGCGACGCGATCGACTCGAGGCTGTCGGAGGTTTCTCGACGGCACTCGGTCGGCACGCTGATCTTCCCGCCGGCTGCGAAGAGACGCTCATGGGAATTGCTCTGCGCCAACAGTTCCCGGATTCGACGATCCTGCGCGACACGGATTTCCGTGTCCGGCATGCGGTGTCACCCGATCGCGCCCGGTTCTCCTACTTCGCACGCCGCTGTTACGAGGAGGGCCGCTCCAAGGCGACCCTGTCGCGCCTGACCTCAACCGACACAGCACTTTCCACCGAGCGCGGATACGCGACCCGCACCCTGCCCCTGGGCGCATGGCGTTCACGTCGCCCCCCGACGCGGGTCGCGGCGCTCATCGCGGGTCTGCTCGTCACATGCGCGGGGTTCGGCGCCGGAACGTTGAAATCGATTGGTCGTGGCGCGCCCGCCACCGCCTATGAGTCTCCTCGAGAGGTCCGCACCATCCGATGAAGATCATCCGACTCCTGATCGACCCGCGCATCACGCTGGTCGCCGCGCTCGTCGTGCTCCAGTTCTTCGCCGCGGAATGGGTGGTCTCCGCGACGTGGCGTGGACAGTACTCCTACCAGGCAGACCTGATCGGTCCACTCGGCCTCGAATTCTGTGGCCCACAGGGACGTTCGCCGTGCAGTGCGCTCTACCCGGTGATGAATGTCAGCTTCGTTATCACCGGCCTCGCCATCGCGGTGGTGGCGTCGAGCTGGGCGGTGCGTCGGATTGTCACGCTTCCGCACGCCGGCGCGCTGACCATCGCGGGAGTCGGGCTGGCTGTCACCGGGATCATCACCGAGAAGACCGATTACCAACAGCATTCGGCAGCACTGACCACCTTCTTCGTGCTCGCATCCGTGGGGCTCGCGCTGATCGGATTCTCCGGCTCCACACGGCTGGCGGCCGGGGTCCGTGCGTTCACAGCCCTCGCCGGAACGGTCGCCACCGTCGCATTCATCGCTTACGCAACAGGTTTGACCGGTTGGTTTGGGTCGGGCGGCACCCAGCGACTGATCACCTACCCGATCTTGATCGCCGTCGTCGTGGCTGGAGTGTCGAGCGGTCGGGTCCGCGTTGCCGACGACCACACCTCCGACACCGAACCCGCAATCGCCGGGCCAGAAGTCACACAGCCGGGTCCGGTGACCACCGGATGAAGCTCGCCTCGTGCGCGCTCATCGCAGTTCTCGCCATCTCACTCGCGGCCTGCACCGTCCCGCGCACGGACGCGGAACCTCCCGCACACATGGCCGACGCCGACGTCGTCTCCGACGAATTCGACGGTCCCGCGGGCCCTGTCACGGGTGTGTGGACCGCCGAGACCGGCGGCGGAGGGTGGGGCAACGGCGAACAGCAGGTCTACACCGACAGCACGCGCAACGTGAGGCTCGACGGCAAAGGACATCTACTGATCACCGCGCGACGTGACGGCGATACCATCACGTCTGCCCGCCTCACGACCCGCGGCACGTACTCGCTGCGCTACGGCACGATTTCCGCACGTATCTCGATGCCATCGGGCCAGGGACTTCATCCCGCGTTCTGGCTGCTCGGGGATTCCCTCGAGCAGGTGGGTTGGCCGCGTGCCGGGGAGATCGACGTGATCGAAACCCTCAACACCGCAACCGATTACCACACCGGAATCCACGCGCCGCAGGACTCCAGCACACGCGGACAGACGGTGTCAGCATCCGGTCCGGCACCCTTCGAACTCGCCAACACGTTTCGCACGTACTGGATGCGCAAGACACCGGGGCGCATCGTCACCGGAATCGACGACCGGGAACTGTTCTCGGTCACACCGGCCGACCTCGCGTCCGACGCCCAATGGGTGTTCGACGCACCTTTCCATGTTCTGCTCAACGTCGCCGTCGGAGGCGATTGGCCCGGCCCCGCGTCGGACGACACCACTTTCCCCGCCACGATGACTGTCGATTGGATTCGGGTGAACACAACCGAACGGAGCCCCAGCACATGACCGAACTATTCACGGCGCCAATCGAACTGCGCCCGGTCATGCCCGCGATCGGAGGACCCGAGTGGCCCGGTGCGACCTGGGTGGGTCAACTCGACACCGCCGAACTCGACCTCGCGGACCGCTCGGCCGAGGCCACCGTCACCTGCCGCCCTCTCGGCGCCGACGGGTATACGCGCGCGCGACTGCTCATTCGCGAATCCGGTGTGCCGGTGCGCTTCACGGAATCACCGCTCGAGAACGGGCTCGCCACCGTCACCATCCCTCCGTGCGACGAGACACGCGACAACGACGATGCGCCGAGCAGGCCGGTGTCGGTCGTCGTGTGCACCCGAGAGCGCCCCGAGCACCTGCGTTCGGCGTTGGCGTCACTGACGCTGCTCGACCATCCCGACCTCGAGATCATCGTCGTCGACAACGCGCCTGCGACAGACGCAACAGCGCGGGTCGTCGACGAATGCGACGACCCCCGCGTGCGGCTGGTGACAGAACCGACGCCCGGCCTCTCGACAGCACGAAACACCGGACTGCTGGCCGCATCTCACGAGATCGTGGCGTTCACCGACGACGATGTCGTCGTCGACCAGCGGTGGATCACAGGGCTGCTGGCAGGTTTCGCGCGCGCTGACGACGTCGCATGCGTATGCGGACTGGTACCGAGCGGCGAACTGCGGACGCCCGCACAGGCGTACTTCGACTGGCGCGTCTCCTGGGCCGCCAACATCGTCGCGCGGCGCTACTCGCTGCTCGATCCCCCCGACGACGTCCCGCTGTTCCCCTACCAGGTCGGGATCTACGGCACCGGAGCGAATTTCGCGGTCGATCGGGATCACATCGTGCGCCTCGGCGGATTCGACGAGGCGCTCGGCGCGGGAACCACGACGATGGGCGGCGAGGATCTCGACATCTTCCTGCGTGTGCTGCAGGCCGGGTACAGCCTGGTGTCCGAGCCGTCGGCAATCGTGTGGCACCGTCACCGCAGCGACAACGAGTCTCTGCTCTCCCAAGCGCGCGGCTACGGAGCTGGACTCGGCGCGGTACTGACCAAGATCGCGTTCGACAGCGCGCACCGTCGACTCGCGTTCTCCGTGCTCCGCAAACGTTTCCGTGCCGTGTCACGCGCTTCGGTTGCGTACGGCGGTGTCTGCCGTCCACCCGATCACGTGCTCGTCGACATCTCGGCGTCGGTCGGTCGGGTCGAGGTGTTCTCGGTCCTGCGCGGTCCGTTGGCCCTCGCCCGCGGGCGGCGAGCAGGTCGCCAGGCCACCCCGCTGTATGCGGCACGTCACCGCCGTGTCGACAAGTCGGGTGCGATCCGATGACAACGGGCGCACCGACCCACACCGCGAAGGACAACGCGCCATCGCCGACCTCGGAGCCCCCCAGCGTTGACCCGCAACGAGTCACGTATCGGCTCGCCGACGCCGCGCTCGTCGCGGCGGTATGCGGACTTATGGGACTCATCCCGCTGCCCTCTCCCGTGCGCGCAGTGCTCGTCGCAGCATTCGTATTCGTCGGGCCCGGTGCCGCGATCACCACGTGGGTACACCTCCCCCGCAGACTCCTGCCAGCTGCCGCCGTCACGCTCAGTATGTCGGCCACGACGATCGTGGCCATCGGTGCGATGTGGTCATATCGATGGAATCCGACGGGCATCCTCGTCGTCGGCGCTCTCGCCGTGGCGGCCAGCAGCATCTACTGGTACGTGCGGGCACGGTCGTTTCCACCGGTACGTGCGTGGCCTGCCGATATCGCCGCCCGCGTACGAATGTCGCTGGGCAGCATCGGCATCGACATATCGCTGGTCTTCCTCGCAATCGCACTGATCCTGTGGATCGTCGCGCTCAGCATCGGGTTGCCCGGCGTCGACGCGAGCTTCTTCGGCCTGCTGTTCTCCGGCGCCGGAGCTCTTCTCATCCCGGCCGTCGTCCTCGTCGCCGTCGCGTTCGTGATCGCGATCGCCCGACGGCGCGTCTCGGTTGCCACGGCCGCCCTGCTCACGCTGATCATCGTCGAGCGCGGCACCACCTGGCTCGGAACCGAAGTGCCGCTGTATGAATGGACGTACAAGCACATCGCCGTCGTGCGCTACGTGCTGGCACACGACCTCATTCAGCCCAATGGCACCGACATCTACGCGCAGTGGCCGGCGTTCTTCGTCACCACGGCCTGGTTCTCCGATGTCACCGGCCTCGACCCGATGACCCTGGCGCACGTCTTCGCGCCCGTGATTCACCTGCTGATCGCGATCATCGTTTACTCCGCGGCCCGAACGATCGGATCGTCGACTCGAGTGGCGATCACGGCGGCCTTCTGCGTGGAGATGGTGAACTGGGTTGCCCAGGACTACTTCTCGCCGCAGGCCTGGACCCTGGTCATCGCCTACGGACTCCTCGCCATGCTGATCGCCTCACGGCATCACCGGCAGGCCGGCATTCTGGCCATCATCCCGTTCGCCGCGATCGTCCCCACACATCAACTCACACCGTTCTGGGCGCTTGCGGCGGCAGTAGCGCTCGTCATCTTCCGTCAGGCGCGCCCGTGGTGGGCGGTCGCGGCGATGATCGGTATCGCGGGTGCGTACCTGGCGCTCAACTTCGAAGCCGTTGCCCCGTACGGAATTCTGTCCGGCGGCAATCCGGTCAGCAACGCAACCAGCAACGTGACCGCTGCCGGAGTGCCCGCGAAGGAGATCACGTCGCTCGTATGTCGAGCGCTGTCGGCAGGCGTGCTGCTGCTCGCCGCACTCTCCGCAGTGGTGGGCTGGAAACACAAGCGGCCGTATGTGATCGCGTGTGCGATCGTCGCCTTCTCGCCTCTCGCGCTGCTGCTCGGCCAGAGCTACGGCGGCGAGGCGATCTTCCGCGTGTACCTGTACTCGCTGTTCGGCTGCGGACTGCTCGTCGCACCGCATATCGTTGCGGCTCTTGACGGTTTCGGTGCCGGTAGACGTCGCGCCCTCGTCGCATGGGCTGGCGCACTCGCCGTCGTCGCTGCGGCGCTGGCAGGCGCCTACTCGTATTTCGCGCTGTGGCCGACCGTGGTCGAGACCAGGGCGCAGGTCGAGGCGATCGACCGCATCACCGCCGACGCACCTCCCGGCACGCGGATCATCATGCTGTACGGGGCGGGACTGCCTGCACGCATCAACGACAACTACGCGCCGTTGACACTTGCCAATCCGTATTTCGACTATCCACTCTCCTACGAATTGGCCGACACGCGAGGCACTTTCCCGACAGCCGAACAACTCGGTTGGCTCGAGTGGAAGGTCGGCGAGACCGACAAGCCGACGATCGTCGCGTTCACCACGCAATCGCGACGGGTCATCGAGTACTACGGCGAATACCGCCCCGGAGCACCGGCCGAGTTCGAGCAGATCATGCGCGAGACCCCCGGCTGGCGAACGATCTACGAGAATCCCGACACCCTTGTGCTGGAACATGATCCGAAGGCGGCGCCGCGCTAGACGCCGCACGAGAACACCGAGAGCACGAGAAAACGGGGCGTTCCGCGGAACGCCCCGTTTTTGTTCGGGTGAAGCGATGTTGTGCTTGGGTCAGGCCGAGTCGGCAACCTGCGCGCGGGTGATCGCACGGTGGGTCCGACGCTCGTACCCGATCGTGCGGAGCACCCGGAAACCGTCGCTGAACGCATTGAGGTTGCTGCGCCCGTGGATTCGGCAACTCTCGTGGGAGCCGACCTCCTTGATCGACAGGCCACTGCGTGCCATCCGCACATTGATGACGGTCTCGATCTCGAAGCCGTCTCCCCACTGGGCTTCTGCCAGCGTGGTGTCCGGCAGATCGAGAACAGCTACGTGATGACGCCAGAAAGCGTTGTAGCCGTAGCAGAGATCGGCAAAGGTGGTGTGGAAGATCCGGTTGACGAGAAAGTTCAGACCCTTGTTTCCCAGACGGCGGAACGTCGTGATGTCGTCACTGCCACCGCCATGGGAGAACCTGCTCCCCTTGGCCAAATCGGCTCCGCTGACGAGAGTTTCGACGAATCGAGGGATCTCGGCCGGGTCGGTCGAGCCGTCGGCGTCGATCATCACGATGATGTCGCACGTCGCGGCCGCGAAACCACATGCCAGTGCGTTGCCCTTGCCCGCGCGGGTCTGCGGAATGATCACCGCATCGGGCCAGAGCCTGCGCGCCACATCCATGGTGTCGTCGACCGAGTTCCCGTCGACGACGACGATCTCATCGACCGTGGGCATACGTTCGGCGACGTACGGCAGGTTCAGCGCCTCGTTGCGAGCGGGAATCACCACCGTCACGGTCGGCTCCCGCGACGCTTCCGAGCCGTCGCCATCAGGCGTTCCCGGCTCGAATTCGTGTTCAAACTCGGTCATTTCGTCGTCTACCGCGCGCGGAGTCTCCCCGTTGAACGTGTCGGTCACCGATCTCCCCTTCGTATGAGGTCGTGGTCGTCATCGCGGTATCGGCACCAGACCGCATTCCGGTCTCCCGGCTCGCCCAACCGTACTAGATAAGGGTAGGCTTACGAAACCTGAAGAGGAAGATAGTCGGTGCGACCGTGCTCACAGTGGCCACCCGATCCTCCGACCGGACTACATGAGGCTGAACAGGGGAGAATTGTGAGAACGTCTGCCGCAGGGCACCATTCGACTCGAACTCAGGTCGCGATCATCGGCGCAGGCCCCGCGGGGCTCACGCTGGCGCACATGCTCGCCGGCCAGGGGATCGACGCCGTGGTGCTCGAACGTCAGACCGAGGACCACGTTCGCTCGCGTGTGCGTGCAGGTGTCATCGAGAATTCGACCGTCGACGTTCTCACCGAACTCGGGGTAGCCGAACGGCTCCATCGTGAGGCGTTGGTACACAAGGGGTTCTATATCCGCCTCGATCGCACCACGCACCACCTCGACTTCCATCGACTGTCGTCGCGCAACGCCTACGTCTATGGGCAGGCCGAGATCGTCGCCGACCTCATCGACGGACTCCGTGAGATCGGACGCGAACCCCTCTTCTCTGCCGCCGACGACGTATCCATACACGATTTCGAGGGCAGCGCACCGTCGGTCGAGTTCACCGTCGACGGTGTCCGGCACCACGTCGACGCCGACGTGATCGCGGCGTGCGACGGCTTCCACGGCGTCGGGCGCGCGACGATGGCGCCGTACGTCGAAACCCTTGAACGCACGTATCCGTTTGCCTGGCTGGGCATTCTGGCGCACTCCACACCGGTCACCGAGGAGGGCATGTACTGCGCCCACCCGGACGGACTGTCGGTCCACAGCATGCGTGGACCACACTTGAGCCGACAGTATCTCCAGGTCCCCGCCGATGCCCGCCTCTCGGACTGGAGCGACGAGGCGATCTGGACCGAGCTCGCCCGACGTAGCGCCAGTGACGATCATCCGCCGCTGGAAACCGGCGAGATCATCGATCGCAGCCTGGCACCCCTGCGCAGTGTGGTGACGCAGCCCATGCAGCTCGGTTCGTTGTTCCTGCTCGGCGACGCCGCACACATCGTTCCTCCGACGGGCGCAAAGGGACTCAATCTCGCCGTCTCGGACGCGTGTGTCCCCTCCCACGCCCTCGGCGCGTTCTACGCCACGGGAAAGCGTGAAGAGCTCGACGCCTACACCGCCCGCGCGCTTCCCAGAATCTGGCAGGCGCAATCGTTCTCGTGGAACCTCACGTCCCTTCTGCACCGCTTCTCCGACGATCCGTTCGACTGGGAGCTGCGTCGCGCACGCCTACAGCGATGGGTGTCGTCCGAGGACGAGCAGCGCGCGCTGGGCGAGGTCTACCTCGGGCTTCCGTTCCCCACTCCGTGGAATTTCACATGAACAAGGTCGTCGCGAGCCGCGACGGGTTCGTCGAGTTTGATCCCGAACAGGTTGCGCAGCAACGTCATCGAATCTCGCATGGTCACCGGCTCGGACACCCGGGTTCCGTCAGAGCTGGTGGTCACCAGGCGGTAGCCCGTTTCCCCGCGTCGCGACGTGAGGGTGTAGCGACTCCCGCCGTCGTCGCGGGTACAGATCACCGACCCAGTAAAGCGCGACGACGCGTCGGTACTGTGCCAGCGCGCCATACCGGCGAACTCGCCGAGTTCACGTGGTACGCCGTCGAGCACGTATCCACCGCCGCCACTGGCGATCTTCCAGGGTGCCCGGGTCGTCGAGATCAACCCGCGCGGTGACCATCTCGCCACCGAAGCCCACGTCGACGAGGTGGCGCGCGGACCCCGACCCGACCACGATCGCCATGTGCCCCAACGGCAGTCCGAGTCCCGCCTCGGTGCGTACCTGCGCACCGATGGGTTGCGCCTGCACCCCGAGCTCACGAAGCGCCAAGAGCAGAACGCCGTTGAGCTCGTAGCAGATCCCTCCGCGACGACCGGTGATCAGCTTGTCGACGATCGCCCCCGGAGAGACGTCGACGACGAGTCCGCGATGAATGTCGAGGTTCTCGAACGGTATTGCCCGATGCTGCGCACAGGCGAGGGAATCGACCGCAGCGACATCGAGCTCGGCGGTGTCGTGGTCGGCGAGCAACGAGGGCCGCTCACCGATACCGATGCGCGCCAGATAGGCGTCCGTCGGAAATCTCACACTCAGCTTGGTCACAGCAGAAAGGATAGGCTACCCTCAGCTTGATCAACGGGGGTGGTCCACCAGTCGCTACGTGATCTGTCATCAGGATCGGAGTTCGGAGCATGCACGACCGCCACGGCGACAGACGGGAAACCCTGTCCGGCAAAGCCCTTCGCATGGCACGTCTGTTCTCGTCGCCTTCGCGACGCGCGCTGGTCGTGCCGATCGACCATTCGGTGACGATCGGCCCGCTCGGACGCGCAGACCACGCCGATACGACCGCAGCGATGCTCGCGGACGCCGGCGCCGATGCGCTCATCGTCCACAAGGGCAGAGCGAAAACCATCGATCCGCGCCGGTTCACCGCTCTCGGCCTGATCGTGCACCTCTCGGCCGGGACGAGCCTCGCACAGGACTCCACCGGCAAGGTGCTCGTGGGTTCGGTCGACGAGTGCCTCGGACTCGGCGCCGACGCGGTGAGCGTTCACGTGAACGTCTCCTCGGATACCGAACCCGAACAACTCGCCGACCTCGGTCGGGTCGCCCGCGAATGCGATCGCCTCGGAATGCCGCTGCTGGCAATGATGTACGCGCGCGGAGCGACCACCTCACCGGCTTCGACGTCGGCGCAGACTTTGGCACACCTGGCCGCGATCGCGACCGACCTCGGAGCCGACATCGTCAAACTCGACTACGCGGGCAGCACCGAGGCCATGGATCAGGTCGTCGACTCATGCCCGCTACCCATCCTCGTCGCGGGCGGCCCCTCCGCCGCGTCCGACGACGCTGCCGTCGAACTCGGCTGCCGCGTCGCACAATCCCGCGTTGCAGGTCTCAGTTTCGGACGTCAGATCTTCGACGCCGACGACCCGTCGCAGGTGGCGGGCGCACTTGCCGCCCACCTTCACGACCACGATCCCCGCGCGCTCGCGTTGGCCTGATCGCGAACCAGCCCCTCCCCCTTCACCATCGAGGTAGATACACATGAGCAACAGCACTGACATCGTGACCGACGACATCACACCCCTCGGCGTCGATCGCGACAGTTCGTCGACCACTGCGGCGCAGTCCGATTCCGGCCGTGAGCATTTCGCCTGGGTCGACCTACGCACCGTTCCCGCGGGCACCGTCGACGCCATGGTGCAGGCGGCCATTCATCAGCGCATCGACGGCATCATCTCCGCCGACATCGACCTCCTCGACGGCCTGCCGCCCACCGTGCGTCGGATCTACGCTCCGGGCCACTCGAGCGATGAGGTCTCGGAGGGCCAGATCTCGGCCGACATCGTGCTGGTTGCCCACGGCGACTCCGAAGAAGTCGCTCCGGGTGCCGAAACCGCTGTGCACGTTGTCGTTTCCGACGCCAACACCCTGCGCGACGCCTGTGAGACCGTGCGGCGCGCTCCCTGGACACTGCTGACCTTCACCGACCCCACCAAGATCCCCCTCGAGATCGTGATCGCGGCGGCGGAGAACTCCGGCGGACGCACCGTGACCGTCGTCAACGACATCGAGGACGCCGAGATCGTCAAGCTGGTACTCGAACACGGCTCCGACGGGCTACTGCTCGCCCCGCAGAGCGTCGACGACATCGCAACGCTCGCCGACGTCATCCGCCCGTCTGCCGACCGCATCGAACTCACCGAGCTGACCGTCACCAAGGTCGAGCACATCGGCATGGGCGAACGTGCATGCATCGACACCTGCTCGCTGCTCGCCCAGGACGAGGGATGCCTGATCGGTTCCTTCTCGACCGGAATGTTTCTGTCCTGCAGCGAAACCCACCCGCTGCCGTACATGCCGACCCGTCCGTTCCGGTGGAACGCCGGTGCCGTGCACTCCTACGTTCTCGTGCCCGACAACCGGACGCGCTACGTCAGCGAACTCGCTGCCGGACAGCCGATCCTCGCGGTGCGCAGCAACGGTGACGTCCGCGAGGTGCGCATCGGGAGAGTCAAGATCGAGCGCCGCCCGCTGATCTCGGTCAGCGCGACCGCACCCGACGGACGCACCATCAACGTGATCGCACAGGACGACTGGCATGTGCGCCTTCTCGGCCCCGGCGGATCGGTGAACAACGTGACCGACCTCGTGCCCGGCGATCGCCTTCTCGGCTACGCGCCGACCGAATCACGGCACGTCGGATTGCCGATCACCGAGTTCTGCGACGAACGATGAGTGGCCCTGACGTCCTGTGGTACATCAACCCCACCGACGGCGACGTCCCGTGGGAGCCCGAACACCGTTTTGCCCCGACGTTCGACGCACTCCGGCACCAGGCCCGCACCCTTGACCAGCTCGGCTTCTACGGCGCGCTGACCACTGCGCGCGAGGCGATTTCACTCGTCGGGGACACCGAACAGCTCCGCTTCCTCATTCCCGAGTACCCCGGCGTCAAGCCTCCGGTGCTGATGGCCGAGGAAGCCCAGGTGTTCGACCAGTACTCCGGCGGTCGGTTGATCTACAACCAGGTCAACGGCGCCGATCCGGTCTTGCACCGGTACGGCAGGTTCGAGTCGAAGGCCGACCGGTACCGGATGTCGGCCGAGTTCTGGACCCAGGTCAAGCGTCTCTATCTCGACGACACCGAGGCATTCCAGGGCGAATTCTTCTCGTACGGACCGCGATACAAGCCCGCGATCCCCGGCACCCGGCAACCTGGAGGCGTTCAGGTCTGGGGCACCGGTGCGTCGACCGAGGGCATCGCGCACGCGGCGGAGGTCCTCGACGTCTACCTGTCGTTCATGTCCGAACCCGGCTCTCTCACCACGCTTTTCGACCGCGTCCGGACGGCCGCAGCCGAGCGGGGCCGATCGCTACGTTTCGGTGTGCTCGCGAGCGTGATCGTCCGCGAGACCGAAGAGCAAGCGTGGGAACGCTTTTCCGAACAGCTCGCGCACACTCGACCGGAGACGGTGCTGGCCACCGCCAATCGCAATCTGCGCAGCTTCGGCTACCCGGGTCTCGACGAGATCACCAGCGAGAACCCGCAGGTTCAAGGCCGGATCGACGCTCTGCGCGCGGGCCGGATTCCGGGTAGGGAACTGCTGGAGTTCGCACCGAACATGGCTGCGGGACTGACGACCTGGACCGCCGCGGAGCCACCGTTCGACATCGCGGGTAAGGGCACCGGCACCTACTTCGTCGGCAGCGCCGAGAATGTGGCGGCGGCGATGTCGTCGGTCGCGGAGCGCGCGGGCATCGACATCTGGATTCTGTCGGGGTGGCCGCTGGCCCGCGAGGCCGAGATCACCGCAGAGCTCTTGCTGCCGCTACTGGCGACCGACCGCAGCACGCGACTGGTCGACGCCGCTTCTGCCCGGTGACCACCACGCAGAAGCGGGGCCTCACCCCTCGACGCCTGAACCTCTTCCGCGACGACAACACCGGCGTCGGGATCAACATCGTCGCCGTGATGACGTCCAGTGTCGCAACCGGCGCACTGGGTTTCGTGTTCTGGACGATCGCGGCGCGCGGCTACTCGACGGCGGAGGTCGGCAGGGCGTCGGCCATCATCACGTCCGCGACGCTGATGGCCACCCTGTCGAATCTGAGTCTCGGCAGTCTGTACGAACGGTTCCTTCCGATCGCCGGGTCCAAGGCGCACCGCCTGATCACGATTGGCCGCTCCGTCATCATCGTGGCAGCAGTGCTGTTCGGACTCGGCTTCGTCGTACTCGGCCCCCGCGACGCGCTGTTCACCTCGTCGGCGGAACCGTGGCTGTACCCCGTCATCGTTGCGGTACTCGGTGTTTTCGCTGTGCAGGACCCCTTGTTGATCGGCCTCGGCCGCTCACGCACCGTCGCGCTCAAGAACGTCACACAATCGACGATCAAGCTGATACTCGTCGCACTGCTGATCCCATTCGCGTCAGGTTCAGCCATCGTCGCCGCCTGGGTGATCCCCGCGGCGGTCATCGCATGCTGGATCGGATTGAGCGCCGTACGCCCCACAACCCGCGCGATGACGGGCCCCGGAACGCTTCCCGGGCGAAATGAGATCGCACACTTCTACGCCGGCTCGCTCGCGATGACGGCGGTGGGAGTGGTTGTGCCGCTCGTTGTTCCACTGGTCATCGTCGCTCAGCTCGGCACCGAGATGAACGCGTATTTCTCGGTGTGCTGGCTGGTCATCAGCACGGCGGCCATCCTGCTCAACGCCACCTGCGCACCGTTCGTGTCGGCCTCGGCGGAGCCCGACGTCGATTTGCGGGCAACCACACTGCGATTCATCGCACTGTGTGGCGGCGCAGCAGTCGTCGGTTGCCTACTGCTGATCGCGCTGGCGCCGTGGATTCTTTCGATCATGGGCCCGCAGTACGCCCGTGAGGGGACAGATCTCATCCGCCTGATGGCGCTGACCCTGCCGACGGTGGCGTTCGTGGTGATCTACGGCGGCCTCGCGCGGGTACAGCGCAAGCTGAAACTCGCTGTGGCGACACAGATCGTCTTCGGCGTCGTCGTGATCTGCGGTATCGCCGCGGCGGCCGATCGATGGGGCATCATCGGAGTCGCCTACGTCTACCTGGTGGCCGACGTCGCCGTTGTGCTCTTCCTCCTCGTACCCGGTATTCGTCTGATCCGCCAAGCCCTCGATCCGAAGACCACTCTCGCATCGTTCACCGGAGCCGTCAGATGACCACTTCTACCGACGCCACCCTCGGCGACACCGCCGAGGTTCACTCGGTGCGCACCGCGATCCTCGCAGGCGCACAACGCTTCACCGACCGTCCGGCCATCCGCATGGCCGGGCAGAGCCTGACGTACGGCCAACTCGTTGAGCGAGCCACGTCGGCTGAGGCATCGATCACCGCACGTGCCGGCGGATCGTCGAATCCGGTTGTCGTGCAGGTGGGGTTGTCGCCCGACGCGGTCGCGCTGGTTCTCGGCGTGTTCCTCTCCGGACATCCGATCGTCGCCCTGGACCCGCACCTGCCGGCCGAACGTGTCTCGACGATCCTGGCCGAGCTCGAGAAGCACGACCGCCGTGCCGAATTCATGATCGCCGACGCCGAGCACCTCGACGCCGCTCGGACCGTCGCTGCCGCCCACAGTCTTCCGGTGACCGACCTCGCCGCGATCACGAACCAAGGCGCCGCCAGCGGCGGAGCAACCACGGGTCTCGACAACCCCGATGACCTCACGAGCATCCAGTTCACATCGGGCTCGACGGGCACGCCCAAGGGCGTGCTGCACCCGAATGGCATGTGGCTCTGCGATTCCGAGCTGATGCGCACCGGATTCTGGATCACACCGGGACGTCGCGTCGCGCTGTGTCTTCCGATCAGCTTCGGTGCCGGACTCAACGTCTTGATCGGATCGCTGATCAACGGTGCCGACATCACCGCCGTCGACCCGCGTGATCGCACCGCAGGCGCGATACTCGACGCACTCGCCGAGTGCGCCGCAGAGATCACCTTTCTCACTCCGGCACTACTGCGTGCGCTGACGAGCTCGCCCGAGACGACCGGCCACCCAGCGTGGACATCGTTGCGCCGCATCATCACCACCGGCGAGGCACTGAGGTCCGACGTCGCGCAGGACGTGCTGTCACACGCACCCGAGGCAACGGTGACGAACTGGGTGGGATCGTCGGAAACGTCGGCGCTGGCGTACTTCGATCTCCGCGCGGGAGAACACGTATCCCCCGGTGCGCTTCCCGCAGGTGTCCTCGCTCCGCACAAGTCCGTCACCATCGCCGACGACGGTCGCGTCGTCGTCTCGTCGCGTCACCTCGCACTCGGATACCTTGACCCGGCCGCCGACGAGGGCCGCTTCTCCCGGAACGCCGACGGCGTGCTCAGCTTCCGCACCGGCGACCGCGGAACCTGGGACGGCACCACGCTCACCCTCACCGGCCGCGTCGACGACGCCGTGAAGATCAGGGGCTATCTCGTCGAACCCGCGGAGGTGCACCGCGCGATCATGTCCGACGGCGACCTCGCCGAAGCCGCGGTCATCGCACGGTCCGAACCCGATTCCGGCCGCACCGAACTGCTCGCCTACGTCGCACCGGTGCCCGGTGGCCGCACTCCTCCGGCCGCCGAGATCCGCACGAGGCTTCGAGAACGACTGCCCGAGTGGATGGTTCCCGCACACGTCGTCGAACTTGCCGCCCTGCCGAGAACTGCGCGCGGCAAGATCGACCGGGCCGCACTACCCGCGCCGACCCGACGCATCGACCCACCCGTCGGCGATCTCGAGACATCGGTGGCGGAGATCTGGGCCGAGGCCCTCGGACTCGACGAGGTCGGACGTGACGAGAACGTCTACGCACTCGGTGCCGACTCGCTGACGGTGGCACAGATTCTCGTCGGGATCACCCGACGTTTCGGTGTTGCACTCACCCAGGCCGACGCCGCGTCGGCACCGACGGTCGCAGCGATGGCACACACGTTGGACGCACACCTACGACCAGATTCTGTTGCCAGTAAGAGTGATTCACTCGCCCCGACGACGGTGCCGCTGCGTCGCGGTAACGGGCAGACGGTGTTCTGTTTCGCGGGTGCGGGAGCGTCGGCGCTGGTGTTTGTCGCGCTCGCCGACCATCTCGCCCGCGACGAACGGATCGGATCGATCTACGGATTCCAGCCGCACGGCTTGGAGAATCGCGGGTTCCCTGACTGGACGGTCGGGGTCGCCGCACGCAGACATCTGCGCGAGCTGCGTCGTCTCCAACCGAGCGGGCCCTATGTGCTGCTTGGCCATTCGTTGGGCGGATTGATCGCGCTCGAGGTTGCTCGTCGACTCCTCCGTGCGGGCGAGCAGGTCGCGCTCGTCATGACACTCGACACGTTCGTCCCCCAGCACACCGCCCGAGCTGTCGGTTCGTCGGCGCAGACTCCCACGACCGCCGAGAGCGACCAGCGTCCCCAGTTGTCTCGATCACAATTGTGGCGCAACCGAATCCAGTTGCTACGCGCCGGATTCCTCACCGATCAGCCCGTCGAGTCGGCACGCGCCATGGAGCAGGTCGGTTGGCGCGTCGGTCGATTCCACCGCCCCTCGCCGTATCACGGTCGAGTGCTTGTCGTACTCGGCGCGGACAACAACCACGACGAACGGGTCTGGACCGATCAGCTCACCCCGGGCGACATCACGATCACCCGGGTTCAGGCAGATCACATGTCAATTGTGCGCGAGCCGCACATCACCGAGGTGGTGGGGCACTTCCTCGACGCGCTGCCCTGAGGTGATCACCTGTGTCGCAGCACATTCGCGTAGCGTTGCGGCGCGGTCAACATCGCGACGGCGAAGACTGCAGAGCGTATCTCGCCCGCCGCGAGCAGCGGGAGCACATCCCGACGCGACACGCGCGCACGAGCGATGCGCAGCAGTTCGTCTGTCACCGGTCCTGCGCCACCGTCATGCTCCGCGCGCATCGCCATGTGCGCCGCGGGGATCAGAACCTCGCGGTACACGAAAGACCGTGCAATCGAACGCCATTGCCTCGTGTCGGGAACGGTGTCGAGCATCTCGAGCACCTCGTCGCCCATCTCGAAGATCGCGCGTGTGTCGGACGTGACGCGGTGCGAGACCGAATCGTCGCGAAGTCGATACCGGTACAACGCCTCTGGTACGGTCGCCACCCTGCGCGAGTCCAACGCCACCCGCGCGATGGCCGATAGATCCTCATACGCCCGACGTGTGCCCCACGGATCGTCGCCGAGAACGTCACGGCGGAACAGCTTTCCACTGGCGTACGACCGTGCCTTGCTGCGCAACAAGAGGCCTGCGTACTCGTCGCCCGTGAGTGCGCCGGTCGACAGCACCGGAGTGAGCGTCCCCGTCGGCACTCCGATCTCGTCGACGAATCGCGTTGTGCACGTGGCGAAATCCGCGTCGTTGCGAAGTAGTTCGTCGAGCATTTTGGTCGTGAACGCCGCGTCGGCGATGTCGTCGCTGTCGAAGAACCAGATGATGTTTCCCGACGCCGCGGCCAGACCCGCATTCCGTGCAGGCCCCACGCCACTGTTCTGCGGCATTCGCACGACCCGATACGCGATCTCGCCTGCCGCGAGCACCTTTTCGGCTCGTTCGATGGAATCGTCACCGCCGCGATCGTCGACGAGCACGATCTCGTCGACCGGAGCCTGCTGGTTGAGTATCGAGCGCACACAGGCCTCGATGTAGGCGGCGCTGCGATAGACCGGCACGACAACAGACACCGACACGTCGTGCATCGTCAGTCGGGTGCGGCTTGTGGCGGATTGATACATCGCGAGATGCGCTCCCCTCAGAATCATTCCGCGTAAGGGTAGCCTAACCGCGATACCGTGCGCCTGTCGGCACCGTGCTCGACGAAGTCGACGCTGTCGTTGCGGACGAGGTCAGGGCGTGACCGTGGCGATCACGCCGTCGTGGTCGGAACCCGGTAGCTCTACTCGACGGAAGCTCGTCGGCACCGGACCTCCGCGGGTCATCACCCGATCGAGAGCGAGCACCGGTGGGAAGTGCCTGTTGGCGGGATACGTTGCGACGATCCCCGCCCCGAGGTGATCGGCGGCGTCGACGAGTCCCGGCGGATTGGCGAGCAACCTCCGAAAGCGCGCGTGATCGTAGGTCGAATTGAAATCGGCGCCGAGGATCAGCGGGAGTCGCTCCTCCCCCAACGTCGACGACAGCAGATCGACCTCGTATGCCCACCGCCACGCGGGCTCCGGCCACGGCGGAATGGGATGCAGCGCGTATATGGCGCGCCGTCCGACGCCGGGCAAGTCGACGACTGCCCGCAGGTTGGCCATCGCCATCTTGCCGATGCGGAATTCGTCGGTCAGCGGGTAGCGCGAGTAGATTCCGGCGCCGCCCCCGCCACGTCTCGGAACCACGAAACGATACGGCAGAGCACTGCCGATTCCTGCGGCGTCGAGCCTGCCGATCGCGTCGTCGGTGAGTTCGACGACGGTCGCGATGTCGACGCGATTGTCGCGTATCTCCCGCACGACCGACGCGGCGTCGGCCTGTCCGAGGTAGATGTTCGCCTGCAGGACCGTGATGTCCGACGCTGCGCGCGACTCGTCGGTTCCGATGAAAAGCGGTACCTGCGTGCCGATCCCGATGGCGACGACGACTGCAGCGACGATCGCACACATCCACGCCCTCGACGCGAGCAACACGACCAGGCCGACAATGCCGATCACGATCAAGACCGGAGTACCCGCGGCCAATCGTGCCCAGGTGTTGCTGACGAACGGAACGGCGTGCGCGACCACCCCGAGCAGACCGACCGCAGCCAGCAGACAACCGATGATCGTCAGCGCTGGGCGCAGTCGACTCGACCCAGCCGTACCCGACCCAGCCGTACCCGAGTCAGCCGTACGCGACGTCGACGGCGTATCGGGCAAACCCGAGCCTCTCGTAGGTGTGTAGTGCCGCGGTGTTGTCGCCTTCGACGTAGAGCATCACAGTCCCGATTTGACGGTCGGCAAAGTAGTGAAGCCCGGCCAGCGTGAGCATGCGGCCCAGGCCACGGCCCTGAGCGGCCGGGTCGACCCCGACGATGTAGACCTCGCCGAGATCGGCGTCCTGCCGCTTGGTCCAGTGGAAGCCGAGCAGCGTCGTCGGGTCGTCGACGTCGTAGGCGAGGAACAGTCCGGCCGGGTCGAACCACTCGGCCGACGTGCGCTCAGCGATCTGCTCCGACGACCATCCACCCTGCTCGGGATGCCACGCGAACGCGGCGTTGTTGACCCGCAGGATCTCCGCGTCGTCGGCGGGGCCTGCGTAGGTGCGCAGCTCGATCGACGAGTCGACGACCAGTGGTGGCAGATCAGACCCGTCGGCCGCGACGTCGCGCCGTAGTTGCAGCAGCTCCCGCTGCTTGTGCAGGCCCATGCTCGCCGCGAGCGCCTGCGCGCCGGGCAGATCGCCGTGCGCCCACGCTCGCGGCGTCGGACCGTCGGATGTCGAGACAGCGCGCGCGGCGTCGAATGCTGCGTCGAACAGCGCCTTCCCGTGACCGCGGCGTCGCAGGGCCGGGTCGACGACCCCCTCGATCATCGATGGCTCCCCTTCACGTCCGGGGGTGATGTTGGCGTAGCCGGCCGTCGAGAGGACGTGATGTACGCCCGACGCCGCGTCAGACCCGGTGTCGTCGATGACGAGGACAGCCTGCTCCGACAGCGGGGCGACATCGTCGGCGCTGGTCGCGTCGGCCACCAGGCGGCGGGCGTGTGTAACACCGGCGGCGTCGAGTCGATCGGTGACGATCGGAGTGTCTCCGATCGCGTCAGCTTCCGCTGGCACTGAACTCCTCACCGATTCCCGAGGTGTCGAACGAGTCGCTCGCAGACGTGGCGTCCTCGTTCACGTCCCCGTCATCGAGGTCGTCATCGAGATCTGCACCGTCAGCAATATCGCCGCCGGCAATGTCGTCATCGGAAATGTCATCGTCGGAAATGTCATCGTCGACCGGGTAGTCGCTGGCAGCTCCTGAGCCGGCACCGCGACCGCGCGTGGGACGTACGGCCTTGTATCCGACGTTGCGCACGGTCCCGATGAGCGACTCGTGCTCGCTGCCGAGTTTGGCGCGCAGGCGCCGGACGTGGACGTCGACGGTCCGCGTGCCGCCGAAGAAGTCGTAACCCCACACCTCTTGCAGCAGTTGCGCGCGGGTGAATACCCTGCCCGCGTTCTGCGCCAGGTACTTGAGGAGTTCGAACTCCTTGTAGGTCAGGTCGAGCGGGCGCCCCCGCAGTCGAGCGGTGTACGTGCCCTCATCGATCACGAGTTCGCCAAGCGTGACCTTGCCCGACGCTTCTTCGGTGCCCACCCCGCGGGTGCGAACGACGAGGAGTCGAAGCCGCGCGTCGAGTTCGGCGGGTCCGGTCGCCGGAAGGAGGAATTCGTCGAGACCCCAGTCGGCGTTGACGGCGACGAGCCCGCCTTCGGTCAATACCGCCGCGACCGGAACGGCAGAGCCGGTGCTGCCGAGCAATCTGCACAATCCGCGTGCTGCGGCGAGGTCGGTTCTGGCGTCGACGATGGCGATATCAGCGTTACTGGCCTCCATCAGCGACGACACCTCGGTGGGTGCCACACGGACCGTGTGCGCGAGCAGCGACAGGGATGGCAGCACCGCCTCCGGACTCGGATCGGCTGTCAACAACAAGAGATCCACGTGATACTCCGATCTCGTCTTCCCGCCCTGAACTCCACCACTACTACTGCGACCGCCGGGCAGAAGTTCGCCGGGACGTCAGCATCACACACGAACGAACCTCATTGTTTACGTCGGCTTACCACCATGTGCGCGATAGATGACAGAATAGCGCCAATGTCGCGTTCTGCTGTTAACAAGGCAGCCGACGGGGGCGGCGCAACTGCGTCGGGCAGCCACGAGCACGGCACATTCCGCGCCCGTCGCGCACTCATCGTCGGCGTCTGTGTCGTCGTCGTGCTGCTGGTCGTGGCGTTTCTCGCCGACCTCGGCGCGGCCGCGCGTGGCGAGTACCGCTTGTCGCGATCGTTGCAGGCCTCGCCGCAGATCAGCTTCGATCCCGAGGTCACGCTCAGCGGATTCCCCTACGTGTCACATGCCGCACGTGGCGAGTTCTCCGGCGCGACCATCACCGCGCGCGGCGTCGCGGTGGCCGGTTGCCACATCCGACGCGGATGTACCGCAGAACTCGGCGCCCGCCTGGGGACACTGTCTGTGCCCGATGGGTGGAATATCGGGCCGTCGGACACCATGCACGCAGAGTCGGTCGACGCGTATACGCGGCTGGACTCGGTGAATCTCGGCCGATTCCTGGCAATCCTCGACCTCACGGTGAACACACCCGCCCCCGAGGGCGAGGCGGGCGGCGGTGGCCCACAGGATGGCCTGCTGCACCGATCGTCCGGGGTGCTGCTCACCGGAACCGTCGCATTGCCCCCGTCGGACAGTCCTCTGCCCTCCGCAGGCGGCGAGAGCACTCCCGTCCCCGCTGACACCCCGTCGGCGTCGGAATATCGGGGTCGTAAAGCAAAGGTGAGCGTCAGCGTCGACCTCTCCATCCGCGACGGACGGCTACACCTACAGGCCACCGACTTCTACGACGGCCCGGAAGAACACGAGAGCGCTCCCGAACTCGACGGCGCCGACAACGCGGCGCTGCGCGCCCAAGTGCTGCAACGATTTTCGACGACGCTGCCTCCCCTCCCCCTCCCGTGGGGAATCACTGCCACGGGTGCGCGCAGCGAGGGAAGCGACGTACTCCTCGTCGCCGACACCGGTCCGCGCGATCTTCGCCCGACCGACTTCTGACCAGCCGTCAGCGTTGTGCGTGTGAGCGCAACCCACCACCGCGCGTGAGCGCAACCCACCACCGCGCGTGAGCGCAACTCGGCGATGCAGTCGAAATCATGGGGGCTGCTATTGAAGCGTCGGGGGGTGCCTGTTGTACCCTCGTGGGCATGCAACTGCGCCGTGAGCTTCTGCTCACCCGTCGGCGGGCGATCGACTTCTGTCGCGTCGCCGACTGTTGCTGTCTCTAGTCCGGTGATCGCGCCTCCTCGGCACGCTCACCACAGGTGACGGCCGGTGTGTGCAGTGTGCGCGCTAGTGACATCGCAAGTCCGCATCTCGTCAGATGCCGCCGTCATCTTCTCGACCACCTTTCGACCGACGTCCGGCCCGTTCTCATCACTCCGGTGACCGGACACACTCACCGAGAAATCCCACCTCTGGAAGGAACCAGACATGGCACGTTCCGACGTCCTGGTCAGCGCTGATTGGGCTGAGCAGAACCTGAACAACGACAAGGTCGTTTTCGTCGAGGTCGACGAAGACACCAGCGCTTACGACGGCGGCCACATCGAAGGCGCCGTCAAGCTCGACTGGAAGACCGATCTGCAGGATCCGGTCCGTCGCGACTTCGTCGATCGCGAGCAGTTCTCCGCGCTGCTGTCCGAGCGCGGCATCTCCAACGACGACACCGTCGTCCTCTACGGCGGCAACAACAACTGGTTCGCCGCTTACGCGTACTGGTACTTCAAGCTCTACGGCCACCAGGACGTCAAGCTCCTCGACGGTGGACGCAAGAAGTGGGAGCTCGACGGCCGCCCGCTGTCGACCGACGCTGTCTCGCGCCCCGCGACCGAGTACAAGGCCGCCGATCCCGACAACTCGATCCGCGCCTTCCGCGACGAGGTCGTCGACGCCATCGGCGTGAAGAACCTCGTCGACGTGCGTAGCCCTGATGAGTTCTCCGGCAAGATCCTGGCTCCCGCGCACCTCCCGCAGGAGCAGAGCCAGCGTCCCGGCCACATCCCCGGCGCCATCAACGTGCCGTGGAGCAAGGCTGCCAACGAAGACGGCACCTTCAAGTCCGACGACGAACTCGCCGAGCTGTACAAAGAAGCGGGCCTCGACGGCTCGAAGGAGACCATCGCGTACTGCCGTATCGGTGAGCGCTCGAGCCACACCTGGTTCGTGCTGCAGGAGCTGCTCGGACAGACGAATGTGAAGAACTACGACGGCAGCTGGACCGAATACGGTTCGCTGGTCGGCGTTCCGGTTGAACTGGGAGAAGGAAAGTAAGTATGTGTGCTGCACCCAAGCAGGGACAGAAGTTGCCCGCGGGCGTCGACGTCGAGAAGGAGACCGTCCTGACCGGACAGGTCACCGACGCCTCCGGTAACCCGGTTGCGGGAGCGTTCGTGCGACTGCTCGACTCGACCGGTGAGTTCACCGCCGAGGTCGTCGCAAGCCCCACCGGCGATTTCCGCTTCTTCGCCGCCCCCGGCACCTGGACGCTGCGCGCCCTGTCGTCGGTCGGCAACGGCGACGTGACCGTCAGCCCCGAGGGCCCCGGCGTTCACGACAAGGACATCACCGTCTCGAAGTAGCGCAGCTACTCTCGGGCTTCAAGGCCCGGTACTCCTTGGGGAGTACCGGGCCTTATGCTGTGCCGACCCCTGAGTTCGACGGTTGGTTCGAACGTACGAAATCTGGCGCCCACCGAGCCCGTGATCGCGTCCAAAGTGTGAGAGCGGTGCTAAGTTCTGGCTCAATTACGTTCGGACAGGGGGGTTTACGATTTCTCGCAACAAGCTCACACGTCACATCATTGCGGTGGTCCTACTGGTGCTGGCGGCAGCCGCATCGCAGGTCGCGGCCGCTCACGCGGCGCCGTCGTTTCAGCAGTTCGCACGTCAGGACGTCGTCGTCGGCACATTCTTCAACAGCGACAACGACCTCACCGACACCATGTACTACTCGACGGACGGTAAGACGTTCAGGTACCTTTCGACGCCGTATCGACACGGGCAGAACGGATTCAGCGATCCGTCGATCATCTATCACCGTGGCTACTTCTGGATGCTCGCCAATTGGCCCCGCAAAGACGGCAAGTTCTGGCCGATGATCGGCGTGTCCAAGGACGGTCGAAATTGGTCGCGCCCCGAGGGCAAGATGTTCAACGGCGGCGCCTACGCAGGCATCCCGCTCGTGCCCGCGCCGGGCGGAGGCGATATCGTCGCACCGGACTGGTACCGGGCACCCGATGGCAGCATCTACATCGTCCTCAGCGCAGGCTACTTCGGACACTTCCGCGGCCAGGTCGGGGCAGATCGCATGTCGCCCTATGTCATTCGAGTCAATCAACTCGACATCAATCCGGCGGGGCGTGGTCGCGCCGTCCCCGTCGGCAAGAACATCGTCTTCAACACGGGGCCTGCGACGCGCATCAACCTCGCGCCCGGCGCCGCGGACAGGATCGACGGTTCGTTCTTCCAGCAAGGGGGCACCAAGTACCTCACCATCAAGCGCGATGGCACCTGCAACGAGGTGTGGCGGTCGGGCTCGTTCAACGGCCCGTGGCGACGCGACGTCGATTGCGCCGCGCACATGCAGGAGGGCCCAAGCATGACGCGCGTCGGCGGACGCTACTTCCTGTACACCGACAAGATCTACGGTGAACGCAAGATCTACTACTCCACCGCGCCGTCGCCGAGCGGACCGTGGTCAGAGCCGACTCCCATCAGCACCGTGGGCGGACCCGGCCGCACACGACACGGCACCGTGATCCGACTCGACGACGCCGGCGCCAAGTGCGCCGTCTACCGGATCGTCTACGGACCCGGCTGTGCCCTGCCGTCCGGCCCGAGCGGCCCAGACCTGGGCAGCGTCACAGGGTTGTTCGGAAGCTGAGTTCCAGTTCGGTGGATAACCCACTCTGTAGAGAATCGGCGGCGATCGGAGCAATCCGGTCGCCGCCGATGACGTTTCACCCTTCGAGCAGCTTATTAGCTGCAGCAGCATGTTCGGTTCACTTGTTCGTATGAATTACTGCGCCACAGCCACTTTCGGATAGCACCCGATTCGAGAACCCTGTTAGTTTCCTGGCAATCGCCAACTCGATAGGGGCAGTTCAGTGACGAAGCGCGCGATGAAGAAAATGACCGCCGGACGCCGCCTCGCGGTATCGATCGGCATGGGTGCCGCGGTGCTCACGGCGGGAGCTCCGGCAGTCGCGGCGGCAGATACTCCCGATGCCGGCACCGGATCGAGCGCCAGCACCGCGACAGACGGCTCGCCCGTGGCAGCACCATCCTCGGAGTCCGCCGGAGCGAGCAACGGCACGAGCCCCGTGAGCACTCCCTCAACGACCGCCCCCGGTTCGACAAGTGTCACCGTCGACAGTGCGGAGGCGACGGGGAGTGTGGCACCGTCCTCTGCTGCCACAGCGGACTCCTCGGCTCCAGCAACAGAATCCACACCGTCGAGCGCGCCGGGTACTCCCTTGGACGCCGCCCTCGCGACCGGGACGCCTTCCCCGGGCTCACACCAGTCACCCACGGTGACGGCTACGCCTCCCGTCGATACGCCGGACCAGCCGTATGGAAAGCACGCAGCACCCGAGCCATCGTCGACGCCAAGCGTCGTATCTGGGGCCGAGTCCGCGCTGGTGACGTCCCACTCGCCCGCTCCGACCATGCCTGAGGGTGCGACGGCCGACGTCACGGAGTACACGCCATATGTCGACTGGCGCAGCGACGCCGAGGTCACGAGCCTTGAGTCCATATCCGGCAAGGAGGCCGTCGTTTCAGAGGCTCCGGTTGAGAACGAGATCTCTTCTACCGGAACAGCTCCGGTCGCGGCGACCGCCTTGGCACTGACGACGATGGGCGCAGGGGCGGCAACGACACGGCCACGTCTGACCGCGAACTCGACCCCCGAAGAGGTCGCTGCGTACTACGCATGGATCGAGGAGACCAAGACCGCGTCACAGGTCGCAGACGCCACCAACGAGTACTGGAACTACGGGGACGACGACTGGACCGCGGCGTGGAACACCGGCGACCCGACCGCGGACGGAGCATTCATCAAGACCGGTGCCCCAGCCGGACTCACCTACAGCGTCGACGACAGCCGAGTCACTCTGCACAACAACAGCACAACCGATGTCGCAGTCGTGGGATTGCTGTATCCCGACTACTCGTCACAAGGTGTGACGGTCATCAGAGCTGGCGAGAGCTACACGATCGAGGAGTCGGGCAGCAATCCGCTGGGCGTGAATGGCTACATCGTCCAGACGGCACGCCAGGACGGCAAACCAGTACTCATTGGTCAGATCACGACAATGCAGTCGTCGTTGATGCCGTTCAGCGTCACGGTGGCGCCCGTGACATCGACCCACCAGCAGTCCGATTACATTCTGTTGCAAGGCACTTCGGTCATCGATCCATCACATGCCGACCCGGGCGACCGCTTCGTCGACCAGAACGAGTATCTCGCGTCGATCGGTTCAGACGGCTCGCCCAGTCTCATTCGACACTTCGTCAATCCCGAACCCGCAGGTGTCAGCTACTCGAAGAACTCTGACGGCAGCACCACGATTTTCAACGAAGGGACTGACGACATCGCGATCTCGCAGTCCACCACCGGCGGCCAGATTCTCGCCTTTGACATTCTCAAGCCGGGTCAGCGCGCGACGTACACGGCAGTCCCCGGTTCTCCCGTCAGTAGTGTCGAGGTGCAGGCACCACGCAGCCACAGCAACGAGTACAACGTTCTCGGCGCCGTGACTTTCGCTTACACCGTTACCGGCCCGGTCTCGTCGTCGCCGGGGAATGGAATCCCGGCCATCCCCGTCCACGATGCGCCGCTGCCCGAAAACCATGCTCCCGGTGGGACTCTCGAAGCCCAACAGAAGCCCGCCAACCAGCGCACGATGCACTACGTCGCGCACGTAAGCGACATCGACGGCGATAGTCTCACGTACTCGATCGTCAAACAGCCAACCAACGGCGTCGTCACCAACCACGGCGACGGCACGTTCACCTTCACACCAACTGATCCTGCCGACCTGCACGACGGCGTCGTCGGTAAACCCGTCACCGCCTGGGACCTGCTGGCTGGCGACTTCACGACGATGCCCGACAACTCCTTTGTGGTCGAGGTTTCCGATGGAAAGGGCGGATCATCACGTATCGGCGCGATTGTCTACTACATGTTCACCGAGGAGGACAACACGCCTCCAGGTGTCACGGTGACCGGAGGACAAAGCGGCGTCGGTGAAGGCGCGTGGAAAATCTCGATCGACGACGCCGACGGCGACCGCACAACCTACTACGTGGGCACACAGCCCGCATTCGGACGTGCCTCCAGTTCAACGCCATACACGACCGAGGACGGCGTCGTCCACGACGACCATCTGATCTTCTACACACCCGACCTGGTTCGAGCCCATCAGGGCGCCTACGATGACACGTTCACCGTTACCGTCAACGACGGCCACTACGGCGGGTTGGTCAGTACACCGGTCAGCGTGCACGTGCCCTTCCACAACTACGCACCGACCGTGGACGTCTACCCGGTCGACACCCCCGCGCGGGGGCACTCATTGACCTATTCGGTGTCAGCCCATGACGAAGATAGCGATCCACTCACCGTCACAGCCACCACCGCAGGAGGTGGGTCGGTGACAATGAAAGACTCCACGATCACCTACGTCCCGCAGGCGTCGACCTCGCCGATCTCCTACGACAAAATACGTGTCACAGTGAGCGACGGTTTTGACGCGTCCTCCACCGAAACGACGGTGATGATTGTCAATGTCTCCAAAGTCGTCGGAGTAAGCGGGGTCGATGGTTCAGCCGACGCTTTACTCGTCGTCGATGCCGATTCCGACACGGCGCGCAACGTGCTCGAGGCCACCCACAACGGCGGCAGCTTTCTCAGTGGCAACTCCTACGACGTCGACGGCGCCCAGCTGTTTCTCGCCGCGGTGTCGGCCTACTTCGCAAAGCAAGACATCGATGATGTGATATCGCAAATCAAGACCGTGAATAAACGCGTCACACTCGGGCGAGCAATCGGCTGGGGCGCCTTCGAGTCTTCGCTCTTCACCACGGAGGAAATGGAGACATACCACAACCGCCTCAAGACAGTTGAGGGTTCAGCGCTATCGCCGAGAGTGCGGGAGTACTACAAAGAGCAACTGCGGCAAAACGCTCGCGCCGAGTTGAAGGCGCGCGTCGTTGCACGCGAGACAGCACACCCGGTCAAAACATACTTGGGATCAGCTCTCAAGGTCCTCGGTGGGGCCATGGTCGTATACAGCATCGAGCAAGCTGCCGATGAACTCATGAACGCAAAGACCGACGAGGAAAAGAGCGTCGCAACGATGCATTTGGTCTTCGCGAGCGCCCCCGTGGTCGGAGCTGGCGTCGGCTGCGCCGTTGGCGCCGTAGGCGCCGGGTTGATCTCGGCCGGTGTCGGCTCAGTCGGCGGCTGCCTGCTCGGGGCACGTGCGGGTTACGCAATAGGTAGTGCAGTGTCAACCGCGAGCGTGCTCACTGAAGGCATTTACAACCTGGCAACCAACCCGACAATCCAGCGCTCAGTGTCAGAAGCCGGTACTGCGGCTTGGGACTACGCGACCAGCCACGCGAAGTCTAGCGGCGAGGGTGTCGCGAGGGCGATGCGTTCTGGCGAGCAGCAAATCGAGCAAGGCGCCAAGTGGGCTACGGATACCTCCGACAAGTTCTTCAACTGGGCCCACAACACCTTGCCGCACTGAGAACATCCGATCCATGCTCCGGTACGTCGACCTAGATGGTCGTTCTCACGAGCCAGCGGGCTACAATTGCCACCGTGGTCATCTTCTTCGAAATTCTGCTGGTCCTCGCGGCCGTCCTGATCACCTGGTTTGCGCTGTACGTGCTCTACCGACTGGTCACAGACGAATCGTGACCTCCCCGGAGGACGCACAGCCCGACGACGCCGTCGCCGCCCGTAGATCAGGCGACGAGGCGATCAGCCAGGCCGATTCGCGCGCTGCCGAGTCAGGTAGCCGCGAACGCAACGTACCCGCGTGGGACGATCTGCCGCTCAAGCCCGATACCGCCAACCTGCGGCTCGGCGCGGACCTCCACCAGGGACTTCTCGCGTTACTACCCCTCGTGGGAGTGTGGCGGGGCGAGGGTGAGGGACACGATCCCGTCACCCATACCGATTACCACTTCGCCCAGCAGATCGTCGTCAGTCATGACGGGCAGAACTTCCTGAACTGGGAGTCGCGTTCCTGGGTCATCGACGAGGACGCCAACTTCCTGCGTCCCGACCAGCGTGAGACCGGATACTGGCGCATCACCGAGGACGACTCCATCGAACTTCTCCTCGCCCATGCCGAGGGCTGGGTCGAGCTGTTCTACGGCCGGCCGCTGAACCAGACGTCGTGGAATCTCACCACCGACGCCGTCGTGCGCTCGGAGACGAGCGCCCCCGCAGGCAACGCCAAACGCCTTTACGGCATCGTTCCCGACGGCGACCTCGCCTACGTCGAAGAACGCGTCGACTCCGACGGCGACCTCACACCGCGCCTGTCCGCCAAGCTGCGCCGGTTCGTGGGATAGTTCCGCCACCGCCATGCTGCGCGATCACACCGGTGCACCACGGTCACTTCCGGTCTATCTCGCTCTCGTGTGGTTTCCCGTCCTGTCAACGTTGCTGTTCGGCCAGATCTCGACGACACTCTTCGCGTCGGTCCTCGCCGCGCTGGTGATCGCCGTCGTCGCGCACGATGGCAACGCTGGCGCATGCGCCCGCCGAATCATGGTGCAGGTCTTGACGATCTTGCACACCGCACAGCCACAAACACCCCACCTGACCTTTCCACCCCCGCGTAGAGACGATACGAGAATCGCTCTGCGGCAACACGTTCACACACTCGGCGCGATAGCACCGCGCGCTCCTGCGGCAGCCGTCTGACGCCCGACGCCGCGCGCGTCGGGGCCCGGCCGCCCACCTTTCCCCACGTGTGAAGGAAGTTCTTCTCGTGCTGTCCATTTCGGGTGCCCGACGCACCCTCGGTTCGCAAACCCTCTTCGACGACCTCGATCTCACCGTCCCACCCGGCTGCTGCGCCTGCGTCATCGGGCCCAACGGCGCGGGCAAGTCGACGCTGTTGCGCTGCGTCGTCGACGACGACCGACTCGACGCCGGCACGATCGACGTGTTCGGTATGCAACCCGACGATCGTTCGCCGCGTTTTCGCGGCCTCGTCTCCGCCGAGATCGGCGACCAGGCAACGTTCTTCGACGCAACACTGAACGAACATCTCTACCTGCTGGCCCGCACACATCGGATGAACGACGTCGACGTAGACGCCGTACTCGACGACGCCGGTCTCGGTGACCTCAGTGACCGGTATCCGCATACCCTCTCCACCGGTCAGCGACAACGGTTCGCACTCGCAGCCGCTCTATTTCGACCCGCGCGACTGCTCGTTCTCGACGAACCCGAACGCGGACTCGACCTCGACGGCCAGGAACAGCTGGCCGCGAAGCTGTCGGCCAGCGCACAATCCGGCGTCGCGCTGTTAGTTGCCACCCACAGCCCCACGCTCGTCGAACGCTGCGCCGACATCGTCGTGGAGATCGGTCGATGAGCTGGCGCATACGGACGGGCCGTCTTCCCGATCTCCGATTCCGCTGGATGCGACGATACGATTTCACCTGGGTCGAGCTCGTCTTCTGCGTCGCGGTTTCTTGCGGCGGTCTGGTCACTCTGTTGACCCCGTCGCGGGTGTCACGGGTCGTCGAACTGTCAGGCCCCGCGGCCGACCACCCCACTGCTGCACTGATCCTAGCGGGGGCGGTGGTCGGCATCCTGGTGCATCAGTGGTCTGTTGTCTGGGGACCCATACGCGTCGACCGCCCCACGACACGGTGGATTCTTTCGGGTCCCGACGACCGGAATCCGCCGCTCGCGAGGCGCCTCGCCACCACCTGCGCTGCTGCGATCGGGTGCTGCGTCGCGGCAGCGGCGGTACTGACGACACTGCATCCCGGATCGGTGCCGATCGTGTTGCCAGCCGGTGCGGCGGTGGGTGCGGTGGCGATCGGCGCAGCGTACGTCCGGCAGGTCACGGCAGATCGCAGACACTCGTCGGCGCTCGCCTTCGGTCTCTCACCGAAACGACTGCACCGCAACAGCTTCGCTCCCCACGACGGCTACGCCGACGCACTCCGGCTGGCGGCGAGCATGCTCGACACCGGGTGGCTCACCGACAACCGCACGGTGCGGTGGCAGCGTCGACACTCGGCAGCGCAAACACGGCCACTGCCCCGATCGTGGATGGGGGTCGTCGTCGAAATCGACAGGCGGCGAATGCTCCGACATCCGGATGCCTGCGTTCGATGGCTTGTGTGCGTTGCGGCCGTAGTTGTTGTGCCGCAGGTGATCACCGTGCACTATGGTTCTGCGCTGGTAATCGCCGCGCTCGCCTACGCTGCAGGCAACAGCTTGACCGGTGGACTCCGCGCGGTCACCGAGAACCCCGCTCTGCGACGCGCGACCGGCCTCGCTGACCGACCGATAATGCTGGCTCACATGGTGTTACCGGCATTCGGTGTCGTCGTGGCGTGCGCAGTTGGCGCTCTGGCATGGCAATTGTCGATAACTGCAACGTCAGCCTTGTTGTGCGGCATACTTTTCGCCGTGTACCGGCGCGCGACGCGTCCACCACTGCCCTACGATGCCCCTGCAGTCACCGAATTGTTGGTGACTGGCGCTACGATTCAGCCGCAGCTGTTCACCGCCATGCTGCGCGGGACGGTCGCGATGCTCGGCACCGGGGTGATCGTCGGCATGCTGTGAGAGTGCGGCATCGGAGAGCCGTGGTTCATACGCGCAGTTGCGGCGGCGGGCCGTCGAAGAAGAACTGCAGCGCGAGCGGGCCGTCGTCGATGATCTCGCCCACCAGGACGGGGCGCCCGCCTCGACGCTCGCCCTGCAGGATGTGGAACTCGCTGTCGGGCAGGATGCGCGACGAACCGCTCGGCAAGTAGGTGAACAGCGCACCGTCGGTGCCGCAGAGACCTGAGGTCGACAGGATCGCCAGGTCGGCGAGGCCCTCGTTGTGCAAGACCAGGTGACCTGTGGCGGCACCGGCGATTCCGAGTCGGCTGTAGCCGAGGTTCTCGACCGTCCCGATGATCCAATTGGTCGGCCCGTCATTGGTCCACTCCGGATCGTCGGCGGTGAGGTAGCGGCGACGCACTGCCGCAGTGCGGTTCGACGATGCGTGCATACGCGTGTGGAGAGATCTGACCGCGCTGGTTGTTCTCATCATCGGCCTCCTGGCTGTCACGAATCACGGCGAAAGAGTGCTTCTGACACGAAGTTCACTCCTCGGCGTCGGCAGCCGCATGCGTAATGCACTACTCGTAGTCGGAATTGCCCGACAACCCGATGCAGCCGCACTACCTCAGACATGGAACGACCCCCGCATCACCCGTCAGCGACGGGCAGATCGGCCGGACGGCCGGATGCGGGGGTCGGGTGACCATCTGGTATTCGCCAACGGGCGAAGGTGCCTAAGTCACAGGCGGTCCGCCGTTAGCGGATGGCCACCTCACGTGTCCGTATGTCATACAACTTCAGACCCCCTCCTTTCTCGTGTACGACCGAACGTACGCCCGCCCCGAGGTGCTCGCAACGCCTTTTTCGATGCGCATACCGAGGTCGGATCTTCGTTGAGATTTTTTGTCAGACCTCGAATGTATGTTTGGTTCATGTCCTTGGAAACCACTCTCGACGCCGACGCAGCTGCGCCCGGTGCGTCGTCTGATGCCGGGCTCTTCGGCGCGCCGACGATGCCGCCGATCGTCGAGCAGATGTGCGAGGACGAGGATCTGTCGAAGACCGATCTGGTCGAGATCATCGCGCACTGCGCGTCGGTTCGCGCCAGTGCCGATTATCGAATGCTGCAGGCTATCAGTCTGATTCACGAAGAGCACGAGGAAGACTACGGCTCCGAGATCGGCGAAGCACACCCCGGTCCCGCTGATTCCCCGGAGGATCTGCACGCGCTGACGACGCTCGCCAGATCCGGTGGTGACCCGCGCGCCCGGTTCGGTCCGGACGGACTCGAGCGCACCATCGCCGACGTCGGCGCGGTCCTCTCGGTCTCGCCCGCCAGGGCACGTCAGCTGATCACCGCGGGGCATGCCGTGCGCTACCGCCTACCGCTCACCGGATCGGTGCTCGCGTGCGGACGTCTCGACCTGCCCCAGTTCCCGTCGTCCTGTCACGCACCGCTCTGTGCGGACCCGACACCATCGCCGACGTCGACGCCCGAATCGCCTCGGCACTGCTGGCACGCGACAAGATGTCGACGACACGACTCAAGGCACTCGTCGACAGCGTCGTCGCACAACTCGACCCTCCCGCGGTCAAGAGGCAGCGCGAGCTCGTCGACCACGACCGCGACGTGCAGGTACGGCCAGACCGGCACCAGCCGGGACAGTCCCGCATCAGCGGAACGCTGCCCATCGAGTCCGGCGTCATGATCAATGCCCGCCTCAACTCGATGGCCGACGCCGTCCACGACGCCGACCCGCGCACTCACGCACAACGTCGAGCCGACGCCCTGACCGCCTTCGCGCACGGCGAGAGCTGCCTCACCTGTAGATGCGAGGCCTGTGCAGCCGCAGTCGAGCTCGCCGAGTCCGGCAACGAACCATCCGACGACCTGCCCGACCACGCCACCGCACCGGCACCATTGGTCCCGCCCTCGCCGAGAGCGGTCATCCACGTCGTCGTCAACGAGTCCACCATCAATGGCCACGACGACAAGCCCGGATTCATCGACGGGCACGGCGTCGTTGATGCGGAGACGATCCGAAAGCTACTCACCGACGCCGAGATCGACTTCCTCGATCCCGCGACGATCAACGAGCGCGCCGCCTCATCGGCCTTGCGGTACACGCCGAGCAAGAAGCTCGATGCCCTGATCCGTTCGGGCGAGCTGTGCTGCACATTCCCCGGGTGCAGCAACCCTGTGTGGCGCGCCGACGTCGATCACGGCGAGGCTTTCAACCGCAGCAACCCGCAGGCCGGAGGCGCCACACTGGCGTCAAACCTCAAGCCGCTCTGCAGGTTTCACCACAGGATCAAGACCTTCGGCAACTGGCGCGACCTGCAGACCGTGATGGGGACAACTCTGTTCGTCTCCCCCACCGGGCACACCTTCGTCGGCAATGCGTTCACAGGCTTCAACCTGTTCCGAGGCCTGCACAGACAAAAGCCACCCGATCACCCTGCCAATCGACGAATCAACGCCGCACACGACGCCAAGCGGCGTCGAGCAGAGCGTGCCGAAAAGCGCTGGAACGACGAGAACCCGCCGCCCTACTGAGACATGTCAGCTTTATCGGGAGCCCACCGGTTCCCATTCGATTCGCACGAAGTCAGCAGACTCCGCGCGCGGTGGCTGATGGGTCACGACCACCACGGTCCGCTCGGGACCGAACATGCCCCCCACCGGCGTCAGTAGGCGGGCCAGCAACTGCTCGGCGTCCGCGGCGTCGAGGTGTTCGGTCGGCTCGTCGAGCAGCACCACCGGTGCCCGGTGCAGCAGTGCACGGGCAAGCAACAGTCGACGACGCTGCCCACCGCTGATCGCCTCCGCCCCACCGGTCAGCACCGTGTCGAGGCCGTCGGGCAGACCGGCCACCCAGTCGCCGAGGCCGACGGTCGCCAGCGCCTCGCGCATCTCGTCGTCGGTCACGTCGCCACGGGCCACGCGCAGGTTCTCACCGAGCGTCGTCGAGAAGATGTGCGCTTCTTCGGCGAAATAGCATGCAGCCGAACGCGATGCGATCGGCGTACCGTCCTGAGCGGTCGCAGTCACCGAACCGGCACGCGGCTCGAGCAGACCGGCAATGGTCAGCAGGAGCGTCGACTTTCCGATGCCGCTCGGGCCGACAACGGCGAGCCGCGATCCCGGCGGAAGAACCTGGGAGATGCCCTCGTCTGGACCGAGCGTCGGCGGTGTGGCGTCGGCCGTCGCGGGCCACCCCCACCTCAGTTGATCGAGCGTCATCGTCACCGGCCCGGCGTGTACCGGTACGTCGATGTCGTCGGCGCTATCCGCAGGAGCTTCGACGTCGACACCCTCGGCACGGGCACCGTCGACCAGCGCCATCACGCGCGCCGCGCTCTGGCGGCTGCGCTCCAGTTGGATGCCCGCCTCGGTCAGCGGTGCCGTCGACTCGAATGCCGAGAGCGGCAACAGAATCAGCACGCCGAGGATCATCGGGGTCAGTCCGCGTCCGCTCGCGACGTCAGCGAGGGAGCCCGAAGTCGACGAAGCCAGGTGGATTCCGATCAAGCACGCGGCCAGCAGCGAAACCCCTAGCGAAAGCGGCGTTGCCGCGGCTGCCAGTGACTGAACGCGCACACCACGATCGGCAGCGACGATGGCGTCGTCATCCGCGGCACGGGCGTCGGCCAAGACCGCGTCACGACGCCGTCCGACGATCAGCTCCGGCGCGTGCCAGAGCGCGGTGGACGCGGTGTCGGCGGCACGTGTCGTTGCGGCGGCACTGTCGGCGATGGCACGCGCCGACCCCCGCGCCGCGAGCCACGGCGCAACGACTCCACTGACGATGAGCGCGATTGCCAACACGACTGCAGCCCAACCCGATACGCACGCCATGATGATGATTGCCGCGAGCGACGTGGTGAATCCGACGCCGATCGGTATCAGTCCACGGATCAGTGCGTTACCGAGTTCGTCGATGTCGTCGCCGGTGCGGGTCAGCAGATCACCCCGCCGCAACGTGACCGAGTACGCGGGCGAACCGGTGGCCAACGCCAGGTACAGCCGTTCCCGCGCCGTCGCCATGCCGCCGAGCGCCAGATCGTGTGTCGCCAGCCGCTCCAGATAGCGGAACAGACCGCGCGAGATACCCAGCGCGCGCACCGCGGTGATCGCGACGGACAGAAACAACACAGGCGGCATCTGCCACGCGCGTGTGATCAGCCACGCGGACAGCGCAGCCAAGCCCAACGCCGCCAGCGCACCGGCGACCCCGAGCAACAACGACCGCGCAACCGGCTTCCACCTCAGATCGAGGAAACCCAATGCACGCACAAGCGGATCACTGCGCCACCCGGACTCGTTGTCAGCCAACGCCGATCACCTCCGGAAATTCGACGATGCTGTCGGCATAAGCACGCGCAACCGGACGATGCGCGACGACGACCACCGTGTCGCCTGCCCACGCGCGCCGCGCGATCGCGCCTAGAACCGACGCTTCCGACGCCGCGTCGAGGTGAGCCGTCGGTTCATCGAGCAACAACAGTGGCGCAGGTGACGCCAACGCCCGTGTCAACGCGAGGCGTTGACGCTGACCCGCAGACAAACCGACACCGCCCGCGCCGAGTTCGGTATCGAGTCCTTTCGGTAGGGAGCGCACGACGTCATCGAAACCCGTTGTGGTGGAAGCCACTTCGAATGATTCCGGCGCCAACTGCCCGAATAGTGCGAGGTTCTCGGCGACCGTCCCCGGCACGATGACCGGTTGTTGCGGAAGCCAGATCACCTGCTCGTGGTACGCGGTCGGTTCGAGTTCTGCGACCGGGATCGAGCCGACCAGAACCGACCCGTCGTCGGGTGCGATCAGGCCGAGCATGGTCGCGACGGCCGTCGACTTGCCGGCGCCGTTCGGGCCGGTGAACAGCGTGAACTGTCCGGGTTCGATGGTGGTCGTCAGACCGTAGGGCGCCCAGCCGTCACGCCCATGGACGCCAACGTCGAGAAGCCGGATCGGTTCTCCCGCTACGGTGCACGTGCGCGTTCGACGAGACGTCGACGGTGCCGTGACATCGCCGGAATCGATCAGCTCCAGCACCTCGTTCGCCGCTGCGACCCCGTCGGCCGAATTGTGGAACTGCGCACCCACCTGGCGTAGCGGCAAATACGCCTCGGGCGCGAGGATGAGTGCGAAGACACCGGCGTACAGGCTCATATCGCCGAACACCAGCCGCAATCCGATGCCGACCGCGACCAGAGCGACACACAGCGTCGCCAAGAACTCGAGCACACCACCGGAGAGAAACGCCACCCGCAGCCCGGACATGGTGCTGCGCTTGTGTTCTCGACCCAGCTCGGCGACGCGTTCCGCCGGCGCCTTTGCGCGATTGAGTGCACGCAACGTCGGCAGACCTGCGATCAGGTCGAGCACTTGCGAATTCAGCGTGCTCATCGTCTTGAGCTTGCGCTCGGTACGATCCCGGGTCATCAGTCCGATGAGGATCATGAACAACGGGATGAGCGGCAGCGTGATGATGATGATCAACGCCGACGGCCAGTCGGCCAACCCGATCACGATCACGACGGTCGGGGTCACCAGCACCGTCACGATCAACGCGGGGACATAGCCCGAGAGATACGGCCCCAGCGCATCGAGTCCGCGCAACAGGACCGTCGTCGCATGTTCCCTGCGCCGCAACAACTCTCGCGTCGGGGTGCGGTCGGGATCGGTCAACACACGCAGCGCCCGTGCACGCAGCTCGGCAATGGTCGACGCCGACGCACGGTGCGCGTACCGGTCATGCGCGTACGACATGATCACGCGAAGCGCCAACGCGCAGGCCAGAATCCACAGATGCGTCGACTGCGCCGAGATCGACCTGCGGGCCGGGTCGACGATGATCTCCGACAGGATCGACGCCGTCATCGCCGCGGCGACAAGCATCGCGACAGTGGTGATCGACGCCGAGATCGCGGTCACCGCAACGTAGCGGCGGGTCGAGGGCGAGCACTTCAGCAGACGAGGAACCGGCGGGCGGCACCCCCCCCACGGCGCCGCCCCCCCCGCCCCGGGGGCCGCCCCGCGTTTTGGCCTGGCGGCCCCCCGGCTCTATGCC
>NZ_DLSO01000122.1:0-7167 GCF_002500165.1 Gordonia sp. UBA7860
CTGCCCACCGTTGATCGAGCTTGTCGAGATCACCCCTCAGTCGGCGGCGGGCCCGCGGTCGAGGGTGTGGTACTCGACGTTCGGCACGATGCCGAGGGCCGAGGAGATCCGGTTGGTGAAGTTGTACATCGCGGTCAACTCGACGACGTCCCAGATGTCGTCGGGACCCAAACCGGCGGCCGCGAGAGCATCGACGTCAGAACGCTCTACGGTCGCGGGCGCGCTCGTCAGCTTCTCGACGAAGACACAGATGGCGCGCTGCCGGTCGGTCAGATCGGCGTGACGCCAGTTGAACGTGACCCGGTCGGCATTGGCTTCGTCGTGTAGCTCATGCCGTAACGCCTGACCGTGCGACACCAGGCAGTACGTGCATCGGTTGATCCCCGACGCCACCACCGCGATCATCTCCCGGTCTGCGCCCGAGAGCGTCTCCGACGGCTCGGTGACCTGTCGAAAGTGGTTGAACCACGCGGAGAATCGCTCGGGGCGATGTGCATACGCCGTGAAGACGTTGGGCACGAAGCCGAGTTGCTCAGATGCCTTGCCGAAGAGTTTCTGTAGCTGTGGCGACAACTCGTCGACCTCGGCGTCGGGGAAATAAGATCCGCTGCTCACGGGACACGCTCCTCAAGGGGGTAATGACGGCCGGTCAGCGGCCGCATGGTCACTCGATCACGCACGCGGCTGCGCGCGAAGCCCTGGCATCACGAAGTTGAGGATGTACACCGCGACGGATCGCGGGTCGTCAGGGTCGATCGTCGTGCCGGGCACGGTGCCCAGGCTGATGAGGATGCGCGCGATCCACTCCGATGTCGTGTCGACGTCGTGCCCCGCGTCGACCTCTCCGGTGCGGATCGCGGCCTCCACATACGGCCTCCAGAAGTCAGCGAGGTCGGGGACGAGGCCGGCGACACCCGCACCCGCGCAGGTCGCGAACTCGTCGGGCTCGGTGGTGCGCAGGCGGAGAAGCAACGCGCCCGGGTCGTCGTACGCTCCGCGGCCGATTCTCACGCCGGCGATGAGTTGTTCGGCGAAGCCGCTGATCGCGTCGAGCTCGCTGCGGGCGTTGATCCAGAATGCCTCGTTGAGTCGGACGATGGTTGCGCCGACCATGGTCTGCTTGTCGGGGAAATGCCGGTACAGCCAGGCGCGGGAAACGCCCGCGACATCGGCGACCTGCTGCATGGTGGTGGCCCGGATTCCCCTGTCCGCCAACAAGCTTTCTGCGGCGTCGAGCATGCGGTCGGCCGCGGACGCCTCGACGGCTCGGGGCGCTCCGGTGGTCTCTGCCTGCACGACGCCTCCCTGCCTCATGTCAATTGGATGTGGCCGCTGCGTACGCCGGCGACAACACCGCCGTCGACCAGGATATCGGTCCCGGTGATGAAGCCGGAGCGCACAGGGTCGAGGAGGAACTCGACGGCCGACGCGATGTCTTCGGCCGTGCCGAACCGGCCCGCGGCACACTTGTCGATCATGGCCTCGTAACTCGAATGCGCGAACTCGGCATTGAACTCACGCCATCCCATCTCGGTCGCGGTGACGCCGGGGCACACCGAGTTGATGCGCGCCCCGCGGTCACCCCAGATCGGCGCAGCGGACTGTACTCGAAAAACGTTGCCGCGCTTGCTGTATCCATAGGCGAGACCGCAGGCGAACTCAGGTTGCACGTCGGGAAAGGCGAACATCGGTAGCCCGGCCAGCTCGCTGGCCGGAAGAGTCGCGAGTGCTGTGCCCTGCTCGGGAGTGACCGCGTCGGCGAAGATGTGTGCCGCGACGCTGGCGATGACGACGCCTGCGCCGCCGTCGGCGATGACCCGCCCGAACTCCTCTATGACGTATGCGGTGCCGACCAGATTGACCTCGACGATCCGCTCCGGAGTGGCTTGTGCCGGCGACACGCCCGCGGTGTGGACCAGGGAGGCGACCTCGCCCAGCGAGGCGGCTCGATCGGCGAGTGCGGCGACCTGATCGCGGTCGGCGACGTCGATCGCCTGCGCGGTGACGTCGAAGCCGCTGCGACGCAACGCGGACTCGACCCCCGCCAGGTGCTCGGCGTCGTAGTCGGCGATCAGCATCGGCCGACCCGATCCGAGACGACGCGCCACGGCCTCACCCATTCCGCCGACGCCGATGACCGTCAGCACTGATGTCATGGTTTCTCCGCTCGATCGTCGGAACGCGCCGAGGCGCGGGCTCTGCGCCGAACTCTATCAACGAAAGTAGACATTTTTGCCAAAGTGTTCACCGACTGTGGGCGTGAGGAGTAGACACAATTGTGAATCTGTCAACCACCTTGTCGACGCGATTTCCGTCGCTTCGTCATCACCGTCGCTTCGTCACCACCACCGAGAGGCAAATATGAGCGCACGTCCACCGCAGACGGCTGTGATCGGCGCGGGCATCAGCGGACTGACCGCAAGCAAGATGCTGGCCGACTACGGCGTGCCATTCGCCACGTTCGAGTCGTCGGATCGAGTCGGGGGCAACTGGGCCTTCGGTAACCCGAATGGCCACAGCAGCGCGTATCGCTCACTGCACATCGATACGTCCAAGCATCAGTTGTCTTTTCGTGATTTCCCGATGCCCGACGACTACCCAGACTTCCCACACCACACCCTGATCAAGCAATACCTCGACGACTACACCGACGCCTTCGGCCTTCGCGAGAAGATCGAATTCGGCAACGGGATCACCCACGCTCAGCGCCTCGACGGCGGTGGCTGGGAACTCTCGACGCAGCTGGGCGAGACGCGCTACGCCGATCTTCTCGTCGTCGCCAACGGGCACCACTGGGATCCACGACTGCCCGACTTTCCCGGCGACTTCGCAGGTGTCGAGATGCACGCCCACTCCTACATCGATCCGCGTACGCCGCTCGACCTCTACGGCAAGCGTATCCTCGTCGTCGGGCTGGGCAACAGCGCTGCCGACATCGCTGTCGAACTATCCTCGCGCACGCTTGAGAACACGGTCACCATCTCAACCCGCTCGAGTGCGTGGATCGTCCCGAAGTACTTGGGCGGCAAGCCCGCCGACAAGTACTACCGCACCTCGCCACACATCCCGTTCGCCTGGCAACGCAAGATCGCCCAGGTCTTCCAGCCGCTCACCGCGGGCCGTCCCGAGAACTACGGACTCCCCGCGCCCAATCACAAGTTCTTCGAAGCGCATCCGACGCAATCGGTCGAGCTGCCCTTCCGTCTCGGCGCGGGCGATGTCACGGCGAAGGGCGACATCTCGCGTCTAAACGGCGACACCGTGCATTTCGTCGACGGGACGTCGGCTGACTTCGACGTGATCATCTATGCGACCGGCTACAACATCACATTCCCGTTCTTCGATCCCGACTTCATCAGTGCTCCGGGCAATCAGATCGATCTCTACAAGCGAATGATCTACCCGGGCGTCGACGACGCATTGTTCGTCGGCTTCGCGCAGGCCACACCGACGCTGTTCCCGTTCGTCGAATGTCAGGCGCGGCTCGTCGGCGCGTACGCCGTCGGCCAGTATCAGCCCCCGCCCGTTGACGAGATGCGCAGGGTCATCGCAGAAGATCAAGAGTTCTACACCGGCCACATGGTGCGCAGCGCGCGGCACACCCAGCAGCTCGACTACTTCCTGTACGAACACGACATGCGCACCAAGGAACTACCTGCAGGCCGACGACGTGCCGCCGAGAGCGGTGCACCGGGTTGGGCGGGTGTCGCAGAGCGTTTTGCGCACAGTGGTGAGCCCTTGGCGGAATCGGCGCACACCGCAACACAATTGGTGTCGACAAGCGACGGGGGAGCACGATGAGTCAGAACATCAGAGAAGACGTCACCTTCGACAGCGACGGAACCGACTGCCACGCCTGGTTCTTCCCGCCCGCGGCACCCTCGCCCTTCGCGACGGCCGACGGTGTTCCCGTCGTCGTGATGGCGCACGGTTTCGGCGGCACCAAGGATTCGGGACTCGAACCCTTCGCTCGACGCCTCGCCGACGCAGGGCTCGCGGTGTTCGCCTTCGACTACCGGGGCTTCGGTCTGTCGGGAGGTCTACCCCGCCAACGGGTTTCGATGGCGGGTCAGATCGCCGACTATCACGCCGCAGCCGACGCCGCGGCACGTCAACCCGGTGTGGACGCAGGTCGCGTGGTGCTGTGGGGGCTGTCGCAGTCGGGTGGACACGTGCTGCTGGCCGCCGCAGACCGGACCGACGTGGCCGCGGTGATCTCGGCGGTACCCATGGTCAGCGGCTTGGCCGCAGGGCGTCACCACCTTCCGCATGTCGGCGTGTTCTCGATGCTGCGACGAAGCATCGACGGTATCGCGAGCGCGGCGTCGTCGAAATTCGGTGGCGCGCCCCATATGTTGCCGATCGTTGGTCGGCCGGGTCAGCAGGCGGCCCTCACCAGCTCCGGCTTCTACGAGAGCTACAAGGCTATCGCCGGACCGTCGTGGCTCAACGAGGTCGACGCGTCGGTGTCCCTCGAACTAGGCTCCTACCGGGCAGACAAGTACGTCGATCGGATCGACGCGCCGAAGCTCGTGCAGATCGCCGACTTCGATCGGGGGGCACCTCCGCACGCCGCCGCGAAAGCCGCGTTCAAGGCGCGCGCGGAGGTACGGCACTACCCGTGCGATCATTTCGACATCTTCGCCGAGGTCGACCCGGTGACCTTCGAACGCGTCGTCGAACATCAGATTGCCTTCCTGACAAGGCATCTGGCTGATCCCGCCGAGCCCCATGAGGTCGAGCCCGCGAGGTCGATGCCGCGGTGAGCTAGGCCAGGCGGGCGCTGTTGGCGCCCTCGGTCGCCTCGATCGTCAGCTCGACGCCGAACGGATCACCCGTCTCGAGCAGCTCGAGCAATGCGTCGTCGGAGGTCAGTGCGGCCACTCGGGCGTGGTCGTCGTGTGTTGTCGCGACGACCACGCCGACCGGCCCGCGCTTGCCATGATCGACGGTGTAGGTGTCGAGAGTTGCTGAGCCCGTGAAGAACTCGGCGACGGGTAGCGGAGCCGTTTCGTCGATGCGGGCCTGCAACGCGCGATCGGACCGAGGTGTCCAGGTGGTCGGCGTCGTCGAATACACTCCGACAGAAGTCTTGCTCATGATGCCGCCGTTGGCGACAACGAGGCCGAACGCGTTGGGTTGGCGCCGCAGTCGCTCGACGGTCTCGACGATCGCGTGGCTCGAGTAGTTGTGTCCCGGTCCGCCGAAAAAGGGCAGTCCACCGGTCACCGTCAGGCCGATCGGGGTGTCGACGTCGAATCCCAGTGCGTCGCAAATGTTGAAGACGGGGATGGGAAAGCAACTGTAGAGGTCGACGGTGGCAAGATCGTCGACGCCGACCCCCGCCATCTCGAGCGCTCCGGACGTCGCGATGGCGGCCGCAGGGCTCGTGCCGATGTCGGGTCTGGCGAGCAGTGCGTGTTCCCGAAGGTCGGTATGCCCGTGGAGGAACATCCATTTTTCGCGTGGTACACCCATCTCCGTGGCCTTGGCTGCCGAGGTGAGAATGATGGCGGATCCGACGTTCACCAAATCGCGTGCCACGACGAGGCGCGGATACGGCTGTGCGATGACGCGATTGGCGTCGGTGATCGTCGCCAGCTCGTCCGCGCCGCGGATCACGGGCGATGCCGCAAAGGGATTGGCCGCCGCCACTTCGGTGAACGGAGCGAACAGGCGTCCCATCGCGCGTCGATGATCGTCGACGCCCACACCGAGCCTGTTGCGTCGTGCATTCTCGGCGAGTGCATACGCGACCGGCATCGACGTCAGCCGGTGCCGGACCATCGTCATGTCGATGAAGTCTTCGAAATGTGGTCCGCGATCGTCGAGTTGACCGTCGACCTCATCACCGAAGTCGGGTTTGTCGTCGCGGTCGGCGAAGTGCCGAGCCGTCGATGTGGCTTCAGCACCGACGACGAGCACGCAGTCGGCGCTGCCCTTCGCGATCGCCTCGGCATGTTCGGTGACGAGCGACTGCGGCGACTGTCCGCCGACGACCTCGACGAGTACCCGCTCGGGCGTTAAACCGACGCGCCGCGCGACCGACCGCGGATAGTTGTTCGAGCGCCCCAGCGGACTGGGCACGTGCGGCATGTTCTCCATCTCGCGAACCGCCGCGATCACGTCGAGCGCTTCGGCTACGGCAGAGGCAGCGCCGGTGTCGGCCAGGGCATTTCGAGTCGCGGTAGCACCGAGATCGATGCTCGACCACGCCTGGTAGTCGGGAGTGTCGATGCGGTCGCCGGACTGCCCGACGCCGATGATGACCGGCGTGGTGGGGTCGATACTCATCAGCGCGGCAGCATTTTCCCGACGATGCCGGTGTCGCGACGCAGCACGCGCAGCGAGCCCTCTACGCGCACCTCCGTGAACTGGCCCGTTGCGAGTGCCTGACAATAGATCTCGTACGGCGGTCTTCCGCCGTCGGCGGGGTCGGGGAACACGTCGTGAATCAGCAGGGCGCCACCGATCCGAACCCACGGCGCCCAACCGTCGAGATCGTTCTGCGCGGCCTCCATCGAATGACCGCCGTCGATGAACACGAAGTCGGCGGGCGAGCCCCAGATGCGTGAGGCAACCCTCGACGGTGCGAGCACACCGATCACCGTCTTCTCCAGATCGGCGTCGAACATTGTGCGACGGAAGCGTGCCGAGGTGTCGAGGGTCCCGGTGTGCGGGTCGACGAGCGTCGTGTCGTGGTACTCCCAGCCGGGTTGGTGTTCTTCGGAACCGCGGTGGTGGTCGACGGTGACGATGGTCGCGCCGAGGGGTTCGGCTGCGGCGCCGAGGAACACCGTCGACTTTCCGCAGTAGGTGCCGATCTCGATGCCGAGTTTCGTCGAATCCGGTTGGGAGAGATACTCTCCGGCGATCTCGAAGAGTGTCTGCGCCTCGTCGAGCGGCATGAAGCCGGGCGCGTCGTCTGCGACCTTGCGTCGGATGGCCGAGGGGGCTGACGTCGGCTGCGAGGCCGAGGGTGCACTCATGTCCCAGATCCTAACCGTGCGAGCGTTCGCTCCGCGTAGGGTTGGCTGCATGAAAGCACAGGTGCTCACCGCAGAGTCCGGACCAGACGGTTTGCAGTTGACCGAGGTCGACGATCCGACACCCGGCGCGGGCCAGGTACTCGTCGACATCAAGTCGTGTGGCGTATGTTTCCCCGAC